>JAWLBU010000050.1:0-18725 GCA_041687555.1 Haloplasmataceae bacterium
AATCTTAAAATTTTTATCAAAGCGTTTCATTGATGGACACCTCCATATATTATGGTTTTATTATACCAACCATTCTCTGTGTCCATCAAACCGGGGTAACTTCAGTTATATCTATTTTAATTTTGAATAACTTGAATTATTTGATCTCTCATACAATTCATAATTATAGTTGCAGTGACCTAAAAAACTATTAATTCTATTAATTTCATTTTTATCTAAACCATTATAAAATATCATTTTTAATGAAGATGATTCTACTGTATATGTCATAACTGGATATGGGATTTTAGTATAAACATCTAAACCAGATAATATCCTTTCATGTTCAATTTCTGTAATATCTCCAAGGTAATTATATGAAAATGGTGTAAAATCATAAAAACATTCCCTTACATCCTCATCCATAGTAAAACCTTTTAATCCAATCGCTTTTTTCATATATAATCTCTCAGTTCTTACTAAATCAGTATAATACTTTCTTGGTGTTACATCATTAACTTCTAATAATAATGGGATACTATCTGAAAAATCACCAATAGTATTATAATATCCCTTATCTTCGTAAAATCTAAGATTAGTAAAGTACCTTAAAGGTAATTTGTCTAATCTAAATTGAATATTAATAATGTTACTCATAATAAATACTCCATGGGCTATAGGTGGTAAATCGGACATGTTATTTTCTTTAAAATTAAAACTAATCACCATTGGTCTTGAGAACACTATAGGATTATCCCTCCTCACTTTTGGAAATATTTTTCTAAACTTTTCTACTTCTCTCTTAAAATCCAAGAAACTTTTTGTATATTTATACCTATTAACCTTTGTTTCAATATCATCAATATAATATTTTTTTATAAAACTTTCATAAGAAAGAGGCTGTATTTTTTTTAATTCATCACTAGACATTGAAAAATAGTTTTTGATGATTCTTGAGGTTTCACGTTCAAACATTTGGTGATCACCATGGAATAGTATCGCAAAATTTCTATTATCAATTTTAACAATTGTAAAGTAGTAATATAAATTGCTTAATATTGGAGTGTTTTTTAAAAGCTGGTCAATATATTGCATTATTCTGTCAATAATAATTTTCTTAGATTGAATATCATATTTTGATATATCAATCACATCTAGATTAATATTATCTATTTTATTATATACAGCAAATTTATAACTTTCTTTATCTTTACAAGCTATAGTTCTTAAAACCGATTGGCTATTTATTAAACTTAAAAATACTTCATTTATCCTATCTATATTTACCTCACTATCTATTACAATTACATCACTAGTAGTATTTCTATATCCTTCACAAATTCTTTTAGCTGGTTCATGATACATATCACTTTTATATGCAATTTCACTATTAAATATATAAGATTTAAACTGATTAATTTCATTTTCAACTTTGTTAATATATTCTTTAATTGAACACTCTTGTACCTTTTTTAATTTTAGCTTTTTGTTTAAATATTCAATGTCAACGCTTTGGCTACTCGTAGAATTCAAAATATCTTCATCAAATTCTAAAATATAATGAGGAATCATTTTAAATCCAAATCTTTCCTTCAAAAATTTACCTATCTCTTCATATTTACTATCTGTATAAAGGACTAATATTTTCTCTTTATCAACTAGATACTCAATAATTTTATTTCTGTCTCCAAAATTATTTTTTAACATATGGTTAACTTTTTGTAAACTTTCATATTTTCCTTCATTGTTTATAAGTTTTGCAATGCCTTCCACCGAAGGGTTTATGTAAAAATCTTTATACGTTATCTCTTTATTAAACTCTTTATAAATCTTAGATAGAAGTATTGTTGCTTTTAACGAGTGGCCACCTAAGTCGAAGAAATTATCATTCATTCCAACTTTTTTAATTCCCAATACATCACACCATATTCTCGTTAGTCTCTCTTCTACCTCATTTCTAGGTGCTATGTATTCTGTCCCTGTTATAATGTTTACTCCAGGCTCAGGCAATGCCTTTCTATTAATTTTACCGCTAAATGTTAATGGCATTTTGTCTATTTCTATAAAATATGAAGGAATCATATAATCTGGCAAGATTTTAGATAATTCTTCTCGAATATATGCTATATATATGTTCTTATCTTCTAATTTATTTTTCTTTTGAAAATCTTTTTCTTTTACAAAATATGCACATAAAGATTTCTCATCATCTTCCTTTCCTATAACCATTACTACTGCTTCTTTAATTCCAGATAACTTTAGTAACTGACTTTCAATCTCCCCTAATTCTATTCTATGTCCCCTTATTTTAACTTGATTATCAATTCTGCCTAAAAACTCTATATTTCCATCAGGTAACCACCTTGCCAAATCTCCTGTCTTGTACATTTTTGTACCAGGTTGAAATGGGTTTTCGATAAACTTTTCTGCTGTTAATTCTGGTCTATTCAAATATCCTCTCGCTACTCCATCGCCAGATATATACATTTCACCACTTATACCTACTGGTTGTAGTTTCATATATTTGTCTAATATATATATTTGTGTATTAGCAATTGGCTTACCTATTGTGATTTTACTTCCTGGATTAATCTTGCCTAACGTTGACCATACTGTGGTTTCTGTAGGTCCATACATATTATAGATACTTGCATTGGTAACCTTATTCAATTTATTTATTATATTTTCTTTAACTGGTTCGCCACCAATCATTATTATTTTTAGATTCTTTAAATTATATGACTCATCATAATTATCAAGTATCATATTCATTCTTGTAGGTGTCATTTGTACCACATCAATATTCCAATCATTGATTAATTTATTAATTAGTTTTGGATCTGTTTGCTCATTTTCATCCGCTATAATTACTTTTAATCCTATTCCTAGAGGTAACAATGTCTCTAATATAAATATATCAAAAGAAATATTTGTTATTGCTAATATAGCATTTTTATTTAATAAATCAATTTGTGAAGTTATTCCACTTATTAAATTAATGAGGGACTTATGTTTTATTTCCACACCTTTTGGTTTCCCAGTAGAGCCTGAAGTGTATATAACATATGCTATATCGCTGGCCTTACTATTATTAAAAATACTTGTTTTATTGAATTTTTCTAACGATTTAGCACCAATTTGATATTTTTGCTTTTCTATAATCTTCTTTTTATTTTGTGATTTATTTATTTTTAGTATACAATCATATCTATATTTAGTTAATTCATTTTCTATTGTATAAAGTTTATTCGACACCTCAATATCAATTATTTCTTTAAAATCAATACATAAATCTTCAAAGAATATCTTTGGAAGGAACAATTCTGAATCAAAGTCCGTTTTGACTTTGTTTCTATATAATTTACTTTTATTCTTGAATTCATTAATTGAGTGGATTAAGTCATCTTTTAAATCAGCATCCATAACATCTCCAATATATATTATTCCATTATCACTTAGAAGGTTTATTGAGTCTCTGATTACACTTCTTAAGTAATTAACTCCAGGAAAATATTGCACTACACTATTGATTATGATTATATCAAAGTATTTTTCATTAATTTCTTTGATTTTATGAGCTTCTACACATTTTAGCTTAATATTATTTATTCCATTTCTACTTATTCTTTCTCTATTTCTTTCAATTGAAGCTTCTGACATATCGGTTCCATAATAAGATTTTACATAAGGTGCAATTTCAAACATTGTCAATCCTGAAGCACATCCAATTTCTAATACTTTAATAGCATCATTTAAAAATGGCTTTAGTTTTTTCAATGTATTTTCACTATATTCTTTCATTTCCTTCTGAGAAAACTCTTCTCCTGTATAACTGCTTTTCCACCCTCCTTCTCCTATTTCATTTGAGCTGTTCTCTACAACATGATTCCAAAATTCTTTGCTCATTAAGCTATTTTGAGCCTCTAAATCTATATCTATATCATATACATCATCATAATCCATACATATATAATTCCTCAATCTTCTGCATTCCCATTGCAATTTATTTATAATTGAAATTTGCTTTTTAGTTGTTATTATAGTATGTATCTCACAATCATCAACAATTGCTTTAATTCTTTTTAATGGATATTGTGGCTCAATTGGAACATATGAAGCCCCTGATTTTAATATACCCAAAATAGAAGTAATAATATGTTCTGACCTTTCCATAAGAACACCTATTTTAACATTATTTTTAATACCAAGTTTATGAATTAAGTAATTTGCTAATTTGTTTGAAGATTCTTCAAGTTCTTTATAAGTAATTTTTTTGTTTTTGAAAACTATTGCAATATTATTAGGTGTTCTTTTTGCCTGTTCTTGGAAAAGTGTTTGGACTTTTATATTATCACGATATTGACTATTTGTGTTATTAAAGTCAAATAATAACTTATGTCGTTCCTCATAAGATAACATATCAATATTTGACAACTTTACATTTCTATCATTACATATTACGGATAAAACAGCTTTAAATCTTTTAATCATCTCTTCAATTGTATCTTGATTAAATATATCTGAACAATATTGCAATTCAATATATAAACTTTTTTGTAATTCTAGACAAGTAAATAGCAAATCAAATTTTGCCGTATTATTATCATAAGTATACTTCTTCATTATTAAGTTATTTGATTCTAAACTATGCTGTTTCATGTTTTGCATTATTAGCATTACATCAAACAGCGGATTTTTACTTGCATCTCTATGTAATTTTAACTCATCTACTAAATCTTCAAATTGGTACTCTTGATTTTCATAATCTTTCAATAAATTTTCTCTTACTTCATTGAGAAAATCTATATACCTTTTATCACCTTTTGGCTTATTTCTTAAAGCTAATGTATTTACAAACATTCCTACAATATTTTGAACATCATCGTGTCGTCTGCCTGCTATTGGCGTTCCCACTACTATATCTTCTTGTCCACTATATTTAGACAGTAATATATTTAATGCTGATAATAATATCATATGAATTGTTGAACCAGTTTCTTTAGAGAGAGTTCTTAACTGTGCTGTAGCTCTTTCATCTATTTCAATAGTTACACTATCTCCTTTAAACCTTTGTTCTCTTGGTCTATCATAATCAGTAGGTAAATTCAATGATGGTATTTCATCACTAAATTTATTGAGCCAATATTCTTCTTGTCTTTTCATTTCTTCTGATTTTAGGAAACTATTTTGCCATGCCGCAAAATCCTTATATTGAAGTTTTAATTCCTCTAAAACACCCCCATTATATAAAGTCATAAATTCATTAAGTAATATATTCATTGACGTTCCATCACATATTATATGGTGCATATCTATTAATATATAAGTTTTTTCTTCATTTTCTACAAGTGCAGCTCTAATCAATCGACCTTTTGCTAAATCAAATGGTCTAACAAATTTATCTAATATATCATCAATAACTCCGTTTTCTTTTCTATACTCTAGCTTAAATTCATAATTACTTTCAATCCTTTGGATGATTTCCTTATCGAATACTTCAAAACTTGTTCTTAATGCCTCATGTCTTTCAATTAGGATCTGGAAGACTTCTTCTATTTTATCTTTGTTAATATTTCCTTCCAATTCAAAGACCACAGGCATATTATAAGCTACACTTTCCTTATTAAACTGTTGAATTATATACATCCTTTTTTGTGCTGATGATGTTTCATAGTATTCCCTTTTTTCTAGCTTTTTTATTTTGGAGTATGGATTTTCTTCTAATTTTTCAATTAGATTACTTAGTTCCTTTATTGTTGGATTTTTAAACAAATCCTTTAGTGATATATATCTTTTTAATTCTTTATGAATTTTAGATATTAGAAGTGTTGCTTTTAATGAGTGCCCTCCCAAATCAAAGAAATTATCATTTATTCCAATATTCTCCATGCCTAATACCTCAGTCCATATTTCTGCTATTTTTTCTTCAATTTCATTTCTTGGTGCTTCGTACTTTATTCCCATTTCTATTTTTCCATATGGTTCTGGTAATGCCTTTCTATCTATTTTACCGTTTGGTGTTAATGGCATTTTATTAAGTTTTACAAAATAAGATGGTATCATATACTCTGGTAATTTTGTTTTTAAAAAACTTTTTAGTTCTGAAATATTTACTTCGTGTTTACTCACAAAATATGCACATAGATATGTTTCATTTTCCTTGTCATTCTTTGCTAATACCACTGATTCCTCTATATTTTTATACTTTAATAACTTACTTTCAATTTCCCCAAGTTCTATTCTAAATCCCCTTACTTTAACTTGATTATCAATTCTGCCTAAAAACTCTATATTTCCATCAGGTAACCACCTTGCCAAATCTCCTGTCTTGTACATTTTTGTACCGGGTTGAAATGGGTTTTCAATAAACTTCTCCGCTGTTAATTCTGGCCTATTCAAATATCCTCTTGCTACTCCGTCGCCCGCTATACACAATTCTCCTATTACACCTATGGGCTGAAGTTTATTTTCTTTATCCACTATATATAGATTTATATTATACATTGGCTTACCTATTGGTATATTTTCTTCTTTATATTCTTTTATCCAATATTCTGTTGCATAAATTGTTGTTTCTGTAGGCCCATATAGATTGATAATCTTTACATGATTTATTAACTTTTTAAGCTTATTAATGTGAGATGTAAAGATTGGTTCCCCAGCTACAAAAAGGTACTTTATATTTCTTAATTCCCATATTTTTGTTTCATCTAAAAAATTAAGAAATGCTTTTAACATTGATGGCACAAAATTTATATGGGTAACATTATATTTTGTTATGTAATCTAGTATTGCTTGCGGATTCTTTTCTTCATCATTGCTTACAATAACAAGTCTTCCCTCACCAATAAACCATCCAAATAATTCTGTAACAGATACATCAAAAACATAATTTGTTTTAAATAAATAAGTATCCTTATTGGAAACTGAATATTTATTCTCCATATTATATAACGTATTTATAACACTATTATGATTAACTAATACTCCTTTAGGTTCACCTGTGCTTCCTGATGTATATATTACATATGCCAAATTACCTGAATTACTTGTTTTTCCTAAATTCCTAAAATCTCTTTCATACAAGTGCCTATTTGATAAATCTATAAACTCTCCATTATACTCGATATTGCTTATTAAACTTTCTACACTTAATAATAGTTTGCTTTTACTGTCTTTTAATATATACTCTATTCTTTCCTTAGGATAATTCGGGTCTATGGGTAAATATGCTCCTCCAGCTTTTAAAATTGCCATTATTCCTATTATCATTTCTAGAGATCTTTCTACCATTATTCCTACTATAGTATCTGCTTGTACACCTTTACTCTTTAATATCCATGCAAGTGAATTAGATTTCTCGTTTAGCTCTTTGTAAGTTAACTTTTTATCTTGAAAAATAATTGCTGTATTATCTGGTGTCCTTTCTGCTTGTTCTTCAAATAATTGATGTATTGTCTTCTCCTTTGGATAATTTTCTTTAGTATCATTAAACTCATATAGTATTTGTCTTTTTTCTTCTTCTAATAGTATGTTAATGTTCTTAATCTGCTGGTCATAGCTGTTTAGGGAACTCTCTATAATCGTTATATAACTTTTACATAAAGCATTAACCATATATTCTGGGATTTTACTGGTATTATATATGATATCTATATTTATTGAGTTGCTTTTACCACAATCAATTAAAAAAAACAACTCACTTTTATTTGATTCACATAAATATTTAATATCTTTATTTTGATGTAATCCTTTCATGCCAATACTTGTTTGTATAAAATCAATTAAGTTATTTGATAAATCATTATCTAATAAGATTTTTGTAGTTAAATAACTTTGATTTCTATACAATTCTAAAATTTTACTCTTGATAGAATTCATATATTCTAAATAAGTTTTATCGTAATCTATAAAGCTTATTAATGGCAATATCCTACTATTTAATATTATATTTTTACCTTGAGAGCTGTAATATGGTATTCCAATTAAAACGTTTTTATTCATAAAAAATTTAGATAAAGTTATATTTAGTGCTGAAACTAGAAAAGTATATATCATAAGATTATTATTTTTACATATATCATTTAATTTTACGCTATATTCTTTTTTAATTGATATTGAATACTTTGCTTTATTATCTACTGCTTTGCTATAGTAACCCCAATTAATCTTTTCATACTCCTTCAATTTCTTTAGTTCTTCATTCCAGTACTGTCCTAATTTATCTCCTATCTGTTTATTCACTAGTTTTCCCACCTTTCTACTTATTGCCTTTAAGAGAAAAATTACATTCTAATATATCTAGATCTGATTTTTTGTTACTATCATCTTGTGTACCTTCCAGTTTTATGTCATTAATATACATTTCTTTATCAAATGAGATTGATTTTAGTATGTTAATATAATCATATGATATACTATTTATAGTGCTTTCATCATAAAGATCAATATCATATATAAATGTCAATTCAATTACCTCTGTTTTTTCTAAAAATGTTAAGCTCAAGTCTACTTTAGATGACTTATCTTTCATATAATATAACTTCATTAGAGCTCCATTTAAATTTATTTCATGTTTATCAAATATATTAATTGAAGAAAACATAACATCAAATAAAGGGTTTCTAGTTGCATCTCTTTTTTTATGAAGTTTTTCTATCATAATTTCAAATGGATAATCCTGGTTGTCATATGCTCCTAGTGAATTTTCTCTTACTTCATTGAGAAAATCTATATACCTTTTATCACCTTTTGGCTTATTTCTTAAAGCTAATGTATTTACAAACATTCCTACAATATTTTGAACATCATCGTGTCGTCTGCCTGCTATTGGCGTTCCCACTACTATATCTTCTTGTCCACTATATTTAGACAGTAATATATTTAATGCTGATAATAATATCATATGAATTGTTGAACCAGTTTCTTTAGAGAGAGTTCTTAACTGTGCTGTAGCTCTTTCATCTATTTCAATAGTTACACTATCTCCTTTAAACCTTTGTTCTCTTGGTCTATCATAATCAGTAGGTAAATTCAATGATGGTATTTCATCACTAAATTTATTGAGCCAATATTCTTCTTGTCTTTTCATTTCTTCTGATTTTAGGAAACTATTTTGCCATGCCGCAAAATCCTTATATTGAAGTTTTAATTCCTCTAAAACACCCCCATTATATAAAGTCATAAATTCATTAAGTAATATATTCATTGACGTTCCATCACATATTATATGGTGCATATCTATTAATATATAAGTTTTTTCTTCATTTTCTACAAGTGCAGCTCTAATCAATCGACCTTTTGCTAAATCAAATGGTCTAACAAATTTATCTAATATATCATCAATAACTCCGTTTTCTTTTCTATACTCTAGCTTAAATTCATAATTACTTTCAATCCTTTGGATGATTTCCTTATCGAATACTTCAAAACTTGTTCTTAATGCCTCATGTCTTTCAATTAGGATCTGGAAGACTTCTTCTATTTTATCTTTGTTAATATTTCCTTCCAATTCAAAGACCACAGGCATATTATAAGCTACACTTTCCTTATTAAACTGTTGAATTATATACATCCTTTTTTGTGCTGATGATGTTTCATAGTATTCCCTTTTTTCTAGCTTTTTTATTTTGGAGTATGGATTTTCTTCTAATTTTTCAATTAGATTACTTAGTTCCTTTATTGTTGGATTTTTAAACAAATCCTTTAGTGATATATATCTTTTTAATTCTTTATGAATTTTAGATATTAGAAGTGTTGCTTTTAATGAGTGCCCTCCCAAATCAAAGAAATTATCATTTATTCCAATATTCTCCATGCCTAATACCTCAGTCCATATTTCTGCTATTTTTTCTTCAATTTCATTTCTTGGTGCTTCGTACTTTATTCCCATTTCTATTTTTCCATATGGTTCTGGTAATGCCTTTCTATCTATTTTACCGTTTGGTGTTAATGGCATTTTATTAAGTTTTACAAAATAAGATGGTATCATATACTCTGGTAATTTTGTTTTTAAAAAACTTTTTAGTTCTGAAATATTTACTTCGTGTTTACTCACAAAATATGCACATAGATATGTTTCATTTTCCTTGTCATTCTTTGCTAATACCACTGATTCCTCTATATTTTTATACTTTAATAACTTACTTTCAATTTCCCCAAGTTCTATTCTAAATCCCCTTACTTTAACTTGATTATCAATTCTGCCTAAAAACTCTATATTTCCATCAGGTAACCACCTTGCCAAATCTCCTGTCTTGTACATTTTTGTACCGGGTTGAAATGGGTTTTCAATAAACTTCTCCGCTGTTAATTCTGGCCTATTCAAATATCCTCTTGCTACTCCGTCGCCCGCTATACACAATTCTCCTATTACACCTATGGGCTGAAGTTTATTTTCTTTATCCACTATATATAGATTTATATTATACATTGGCTTACCTATTGGTATATTTTCTTCTTTATATTCTTTTATCCAATATTCTGTTGCATAAATTGTTGTTTCTGTAGGCCCATATAGATTGATAATCTTTACATGATTTATTAACTTTTTAAGCTTATTAATGTGAGATGTAAAGATTGGTTCCCCAGCTACAAAAAGGTACTTTATATTTCTTAATTCCCATATTTTTGTTTCATCTAAAAAATTAAGAAATGCTTTTAACATTGATGGCACAAAATTTATATGGGTAACATTATATTTTGTTATGTAATCTAGTATTGCTTGCGGATTCTTTTCTTCATCATTGCTTACAATAACAAGTCTTCCCTCACCAATAAACCATCCAAATAATTCTGTAACAGATACATCAAAAACATAATTTGTTTTAAATAAATAAGTATCCTTATTGGAAACTGAATATTTATTCTCCATATTATATAACGTATTTATAACACTATTATGATTAACTAATACTCCTTTAGGTTCACCTGTGCTTCCTGATGTATATATTACATATGCCAAATTACCTGAATTACTTGTTTTTCCTAAATTCCTAAAATCTCTTTCATACAAGTGCCTATTTGATAAATCTATAAACTCTCCATTATACTCGATATTGCTTATTAAACTTTCTACACTTAATAATAGTTTGCTTTTACTGTCTTTTAATATATACTCTATTCTTTCCTTAGGATAATTCGGGTCTATGGGTAAATATGCTCCTCCAGCTTTTAAAATTGCCATTATTCCTATTATCATTTCTAGAGATCTTTCTACCATTATTCCTACTATAGTATCTGCTTGTACACCTTTACTCTTTAATATCCATGCAAGTGAATTAGATTTCTCGTTTAGCTCTTTGTAAGTTAACTTTTTATCTTGAAAAATAATTGCTGTATTATCTGGTGTCCTTTCTGCTTGTTCTTCAAATAATCGATGTATTGTCTTCTCCTTTGGATAATTTTCTTTAGTATCATTAAACTCATATAGTATTTGTCTTTTTTCTTCTTCTTCTAATAATTCTATTTCTGATAACTTACAATCAACATTTTTAACTATATAATTTAGAACATTTACGAAATGCTTGCTCATTCTCTCTATTGTTTCTCTTTTAAATAATTTTGTACAATATTCCAGATTGAATTCTAATGTATTATTTTTTTCTAATGCATTTAGACTTAAGTCAAATTTTGATACTGTGCTATTTCTATTTAAATGATTCAATACGATATCATCTAACTCTATATTACTTCCATCAACGTTATCTAACATATTAAACATTACATCAAAGATTGGATTTCTACCTGTATCTTTTCTTACATTTAATTTTTCAACTAATTTTTCAAATTGATAGTTTTGATTTTCATATGCTTTTAATAAGTTATCCTTTATTTCTTTTAAAAACTCTATATATTTTTTTTCTCCTTCTGGCTTGTTTCTTAAAGCTAGAGTGTTTACAAACATTCCCACAATATCTTGAAAATCTATATGAAATCTTCCTGATACTGCTGTTCCCACTACTATATCTTCTTGTCTACTATATTTTGATAATAGTATATTGAATGCTGATAGTAATACCATATACATTGTAACTCCTGTTTCTCTCGCAAGTCTTTTTAAGTTTTCTGTTGTTTCTTTTTCTAATATAAAACTTACACTATCTCCCTCAAAACTTTGCATAGCAGGTCTTTCATAATCATATGATAAGTTCAATACTGGTATTTCATCATTAAAACTATTAATCCAGTATTTTTCTTGTCTTTTCATTACTTCTGTTTCTAAGTAATCATTTTGCCATTTTGCAAAATCCTTGTACTGAATTGATAATGGTTTTAACTTTTCTCCACTATATAAAGATATAAAATCTTTAATTAATATACTCATTGATATACCATCTGATATTATGTGATGGATGTCTATTAATAAATAGTTTTTCTTTTTATTTTCTATAAGCTCTACTCTAAATAATGGCGATACCCCTAAATCAAATGGCATTATAAAACTATTTATAATTGATTCAAAATCTTCTTCACTTTTTCTTTCTAGTAGCTTAAACTCATACAATTTATCTATTTTCTGTACTATTTCACCATTTAAAGTTTCAAAATATGTTCTTAGGGCCTCATGTCTTGCAACTAGCTTTCTAAATGTTTCTTCAATTTTTTCTTTGTTAACTTCTCCTTCTAACTCAAAAACTGCTGGCATATTGTAGGCTGTGCTATTCTTATCAAACTGCTGAAGCATGTACATTCTCTTTTGAGCTGAAGATGCTTCATAATATTCTTTTTCTTCTACTCTCTCTATTTTTGAATAGAGATTTTCTTCTATACTTTCGATATACTTACCTAACTCTTTTATTGTTGGTAACTTAAATAACTCTTTTAATGGAACTTCTTTGTTTAAGGCCTTATGAATCTTAGACATAAGAGCTATAGCTTTTAATGAATGTCCTCCTAACTTAAAGAAATTATCATTTATTCCTATCTTATCAACTCCCAATACTTCACTCCATATTTTTGTTAAAATCTCTTCAACTTCATTTCTTGGAGCTTCATACTCTTTCAAACTTACTTGTATTTTTGGTTCTGGTAAAGCCTTTATATCAAGTTTCCCATTATTAGTTAATGGCATTTTCTCTAATTGTATAAAGTATAATGGAATCATATACTCTGGTAAACTTTCTTTTAGATAGTTCTTTAAATCCAACTCGCTCATTATTTTTTTACTTACTATATATGCACATATATATTTATCTTTATTTCCTTTAACTACAACCGCTGCTTCTTTAATATCTTTATGTCTTAATAATCTGTTTTCAATCTCTCCAAGTTCTATTCTATATCCTCTTATTTTAACTTGTCTGTCGATCCTTCCCAAAAACTCTATATTTCCATCTGGCAGCCATCTTGCTAAGTCTCCTGTTTTGTACATCTTTGTACCAACTTCAAATTTATTGTCTATAAACTTTTCAGCTGTTAATTCTGGTTTATTTAGATACCCTCTTGATAATCCATCTCCACTTATACATAATTCTCCTGGTATACCTACTGCTAATAAGTTATTTTTATTATCTACTATATATACTTTTGTATTATCTATAGGTTTTCCAATAGGTACATTTCTTTCATCACAAAAATTTTCAGTAGAGTATCTTGTAGAATATATAGTAGTTTCAGTAGGGCCATAAATATTTTCTAATTTGACTTTCATCTTCAAACTTCTGAATTTTGATATCAATTTACTAGAAATAGATTCACCAGCAGAAAATATATACTTTAAGCTTTTTATCTTGTCCACTTTTCCATTTAATGAATCGATAAATGAATTTAGCATTGACGGTACAAAGTTTATATGTGTAATATTATTCTTCTCTATACAAGATATTATTTTTTCCGGATCTTTTTCTGCTCCTTGTTCAAGTATAATAAGTTTGCCGTTCCCTACAAACCATCCAAATAACTCTGTTACAGATACATCAAACACATAATTTGTTTTTAACAAATATGCATCATTGCTATTTACTGGATAATTTCTCTCCATACAAAATAACAGGTTAATAACATTTCTATGTTCTACCAATACTCCTTTTGGATTCCCAGTAGTTCCAGAAGTGTAAATAATGTATGCTAGGTTATTTGAGTTATTAATCTTATCTAGATTACTTATGTTACTACTGAACAAATCATCCTTATATAAATCAATAAATTCACCATCAAATTCTATATCTTTTACTAAACTTTGCTCGCTTAATAAAACTTTGCTACCACTATCCTTTAGCAAATATTCTATTCTTTCTTTAGGATAGTTCATATCTATGGGTAAGTAAGCACCACCAGCTTTTAGTATTCCTATTATTCCTATTATCATTTCTATTGATCTTTCTACCATTATTCCCACTATGCTATCTGATTTTACTCCTTTATTTCTCAGTACTCTAGCTAGCGAATTTGCTTTTTCATTTAATTCTTTATATGTTAATTTTCTGTCTTCAAATACTACTGCAATGCTTTCTGGGGTTTTCTTAACTCGCTCTTCAAATAGTTCTTGTATTGTCTTATCTTTTGGATAATCTACTTTTGTATTGTTAAAATCGTATAATATTTGATTTCTTTCTTGATCTGATAATATATCAATGTTTTCTATCCTAATGTTAGGATTATCTAATAAATTTTCTATAATTCTTTCTAAATAGTTCCCAAATTTACTAACTAATCTTTCATCAATAGCTAAACTATTAAAATTAAATCTAAACTCAATTCCGCCAAAAGTTAATATTTCTAATACCATGTTATAACTCGTATGCTCAACAATTGAAAAGTCCTCTATTGTCAGTACATTTTCTTTATTTGCATTTAAATCTAGTGGATAATTTTCTATTGTAACTATAGAGTTGAAAAGTTCTTCATCTGATTTTACACCACAATATTCTTTTATATCGACTAATGATGAATTTTCAAATTCTTTTCTTTCATAAAGAACTAAATCCAATTCACGAATTAAATTTATAAATACAGTATTATTATCAGATTTCGTCCTTAAAGGAATTGTGTTTATAAATAGTCCTACTATATTATCTATTGATTTAATACTATCTGGTCTTCCAGATACTGTTGTACCAAATATAACTTCATTTGTATTATTAAGTTTTTGAAGTAGTACACCCCATGCTCCATATAATATTGCTGACAATAAAATCTTATTTTTTATAGAAAAATCTTTGATTTTACTCGCCTTATTTTCATTTATCTTATATATTATTTCCTTATAGTTTCCTACTTCCTTACAACTAAAACAATCACCTTTATTATCTAGATTGTATAGATAACTTGACCAGTATTTTTTTTGATCATCTTTACTCAGGCTATTTACATATTTAATAAACTCACTGAATTTTGATTTATTAACTCTTTTAATAGATTCACCTTTGTGCAAACAAGTATATGTTTCCATTAATTCTTTTAAAATTATCCCATTACTCCAACCATCATACAAAATATGATGATTACTTATAATCATCTTATAAATATTTTCCTCTAGTTTACATAAATAAATCCTTAAAGTCTCGCTTGTTATATCTATTCTATTATTTAAATCCTTTGATTTAATATTTTCTACTAAGTTATATTTATCTACTTCACCCGAAAAATCTATATACTGAATTGGAACTTCATGTTTTTTAAGAACGATTTGTACTGGTTTATCTATTCCTTTCCATCTAAAAACTGTTCTTAGCATTTCATTGTTTTCTATTACAGAATCCCAGGCTTTCTGCATTAAATCTATTTTTATATCTCCTTTAATAGTCAAGCTTAATTGCTCATGATATACAGTACTTAGCTCATCACTAATATAATGAAACAATATCCCATGTTGTAAACTAGTCAATGACATAATATTCTCTATATTATTTCTATCTAATTTTTTTTCCATGCTAATAAAACTCACCCCTTTAAATTTAATTTACTTCTAACTTCCCCATTTCCATTTTGATAACTTTGTCAGCAAGCTTAAAATATCTGTCATCATGTGTTATGGCTATGACACACTTGCCTCTCTCTTTAAGTTGTGGTAAAAGAAACTCGTAGAAAAACATTCTAAACCCTGGATCTTGATCTGCTGCCCATTCATCAAATAAGCATATAGGTCTATCTTCTAAGTAAGCAACTAATAAAGCCAATCTTTTCTTTTGACCTGTTGATAGTTTTGTTGTGCTAAATTTCCCATCCTCTATTTTGACTTTATTATCAAGCTGCAGTATATTTAAACATTTTTTTATTTCTTTTTCCTTACTCTTATAATCTATACCGTAAAGTTTATCAAATAAGTAAAAATCTGCAAAAACTGCAGAGCAGTTTTCATTTAATATTTTTTGTGTAACTACTTTGTTATTTAAAGATATATATCCTTTGGAAGGGAAATATAATCCAGTTAATAATTTAGCTAGTGTTGATTTACCACTACCATTGCCGCCTGTAATAAAAACTATCTCACCAGATCTAAATTCATAATTAATAGGTCCCACTTTAAATCCTTGTCCATCTTTTTTATCATATTCGTACTCTATATCGACTAATTTTAAACTAAAATTGCCTTCTATAATCAATTGTTTATTATCATAATCTTCATAATTAGAAATTGATATTTTATTAATTAAATCATTAATTCTTTTTAAACTTATTCTCGCTTCAATAGCATTAGGTATAGTATTTAATATTCCGTGAACTGGACCTGTCATATAGAGTAATATGAAAACATAACTTGCTATATTGGTTCTAACTAAATTTCCTAATATCAATGGAAAAATAAATACTATAAATCCAATTGCAAGTGTAAATAACAATTCACCTATCACAATCATATATGCAAAAGCAAGGGTTGATTGTCTTTTCTTGATCCTATATTTATTACAAGTCTTTTGCATATCAATTTCAAATTCGTTTTTTCTTTTAATATTAAGACTTAATTCCTTAAATCCTCCTATTAAATCATCTATGAATTTAAAAAAAATATTTTGAAGATCTCTAGCTTCTTCTCCAATCTTTTTTGCATACCCACAAGCTAAGTAATATATGCTTGCGATAACAAATATTATTATTACAGAAAGCAGTAATGCATATATATTTATAAATCCTAGATATATAAAACATATAATAAGGGTAATAGTACTTGTTACTCCATTTACTAAAATATTTACAAATCTACTTATGTTTTCTGTATCATTATTTAAGGTTGATTGAATGCTTCCTTCTTCTATTTTTTCAAACTTATTATAAGACATTCTTAATAAACATCTAGCAATTTCCACCCTTTTTGAATATACTATTTGATTTGTTAACTCTATCAATTCTACCCTCATGATTTTTTGTCCATAAACATAAAGGATTATACCAAGAATAAAATATAATAATAACTTAACCTTAAAATCATTATTGCTATTTACAGCCATATTAATAGTAAAAATAATAATAGCATTACCAAATCCACTAACAATACTTAATATTGATATCAGTAATACCGACCTATCATCTTTTTTTTTATGAAAAATTGTAATTAAATAGTATATATATACTAACCAAATGCTTATATAGACTAAATAAAGTGCTACTTTTATACTTCTAGGAAGCCATACAAATACAAACTTCCATGATACTCCCATATACAAAATATATGGAATTAAATATATACAATAACTTATTCCAATCATGAAAACTAAAGAAAAACATAACTTAAAAAAATCCTTTGCATTCTTTGATTCTAATTTTCTTTCTTTTTTTACTATCTGTTTTAACGTCTTAAATATAAAGTACAATGTACTTATAACTATTAAAGTTATAATACATATAATTAAAATAGATAAGCTATCTACAGTTTTATTTAAGTCTCTTATATAACTGTAATAGTCTTTACCCTCCAATATTTCAACAATCCCTTTAGAGATAGCAGAAACATACTCTGAATTTACATTACTAAGAACTGCAATTCCTAATTTATCTTCTGGTCTGAACAATATGAATGAAGAATAATTAGGATTATTTCCACCATGAGAAATCTCACCTCCATCTTTTTGGTAAACAAACCAACCAGCAGCATATGAAGCTCCGTCTCCTAAAGGTGCAATCCTACGATTAGCTTTATGTGACTCTTCAATTATATCTTTATCAACTCTTGGATTACTTGATGTTCCTATCTGAATCTTAAGCCATTTTGCCATATCCTCAGCATTGGATATAATATATCCTGCTGGCATATTTCCCCTATAAACAGAAGCATCATATACTTGTGGCTTCAGAAATTCAATTTTGTATCCTTTAGCCATATTTTTATTGACAATTTCACTTTTATAAAGATATGTATTGTTTAACTCCATTGGCTCTAAAATATATTCTTTGATATACTTTTCATATGTCATTCCTGTTACTTTCTCAATTATTAATCCTAAAACATCATAGTTTATTGTTGCATATTGGAATTTGCCACCAGGTTCGCTGTCTAATTCTATATTTATCAGTGTTTTGACTGTTTCCTCAAGTGCATTATCTTTATCAGAAATTGGGATTTTGTCTATAGTTTTAAATGGTATTCCACTTGAATGATGTAGTAATTGCTCTAATGTTATCTGAGTCTCTTCACCTTGGTAATTCATCTTAAGCCAAGGAATATACTTAGATACTTCTTCATCAAGATTAATCAACCCATTCTTTTGCAAATTAAGAATCCCTAGAGCTGTAAATGCTTTACTATTGGAACCGATTTCAAACAATGTTTTAGGAGCCAAAACTTTATGAGAAAAGTAAGTAAATTACCG
>JAWLBU010000051.1:0-18193 GCA_041687555.1 Haloplasmataceae bacterium
TGAATCCTGAAAGTCTTAAAATTATGTCTTATAAATATTCATATTGATACCACCCTTTTATGTTTATACACAAAAGTACTATAATTAAAAATCCTGTATTTATATTATAACTTACAGGATTTATCATTTCTATACTTAGATTTTAATAATTATACCTTTTATGATATTCTTCTCTTAAAACTAAAACTATTTATAAGACATAATTTTAAGACTTTCAGGATTCATTAAAGCAATTCGCCTTTTTCATTATAGAATGAATCGCAAAACCTCATGGCTCCACTAACCTTACCGGCAATGTTATTATTTAGAAAGATTATTTTCAAAAAATCATTTTCAGGATTATTTTCTAAAAGAATGATATTGTGCCGTAATGCTTTTTCAAAGCCAAACTGAAAATAGAAATCTCCGCCCGTTAAAGCAATCCAATCATAGCCTAAAATCTTAGCTTTTTCTAATCCCTTTTTCACAAGTTCTTTACCTATTCCTTTTTTTTGATAATCTGGTTTTACTGCCAGAGGTCCTAATGATAAACCTTTATGGTCATCTATTCTCGCCTTGGTTAGTAGGATATAACCCACTATTTCCGTATCTTTTACCGCAACCAGACATAATTCCTTTATATAACCTTCATCCTTTTTAACCCGTTCAACAAATTCCCATTCATTGAATGTTTCATCCTTACCTTCACGATAAAAAGCTTCCTTCACAATACTTTTTATTTCCTTTAAATCTAGGTCCGTTGCTTCCCTAATCATTATCATAATTGGTCTCCTTTATCTTCTATCAACTTAATTAAGAAAAAAATATCTGTTTATAGTATAAATTTATCTTTGTTAAAATTCAAACAATATTAAAAAAACTCTTGCAGTTTTTTTTGAAACTGCAAGAGTGATAATTTATTTTATCAGTTTTATCTCAAAAATAAATTCTTCTTTATATTCACCTGATTCTGTCATCTTAACCTCACCATTGACGTAACTTACTTCAACCTGTTTAATTTTATCATCAAATGTGGTACCGTCATCAATTATAAACATATCCTTAAAATCTGAATCGTTACTATATACGTTTATGGTAATTTTATTGGACAGATTCTTTGTATTCATCGCCCAATCGGTTAACGGTATTATTGAACCGGCTTTGACAAAAACAGGGATTTGGTCTAATTCTGCATAAGCGATAATATATTGATTTCCTTCATATTTTTCATTTGTAAAGAAATCATACCAAGTGCCTTTTGGAAGATAAACCTTACGAGCTGTTTCACCGGGTCTTAATATCGGAGCAACTAACAAGTTGTCCCCCAGAATAAATTGATCGTGGATACTGTACGTTTTAGGATCATCCTCGTAATTAAGTACCAGAGGTTTCATAACAGGAATACCATTATGATGGCTTTTATAGACTTCTGAATAAAGGAAACGGATTAATCGGTAACGCAATCTGATATAATTACTCATTACTTCTTCGCCGTATTCACTGAATGCCCAAGGTTCCTGAGATCTCATGCCTATGGAACAATGATTTCGAAAGAATGGTAAAAATGTTCCCAGTTCAATCCATCTGATCAATAATTCTTCTTTAGTATTGTCCATGAATCCGCCGATATCGGAACCACACAGTGTTACTCCCGATAATCCCAAATTCAGACACATCGGCAGCGTCATTTCAAGATGTTCCCACGAGCTGCGGTTATCACCCGTCCATACGGTACTATATTTTTGAATTCCGGCATATCCGGCACGGGTCAAGACAAACGGTCTTTTATTAATTAACTTAGCTAATCCTTCATAGGTTGCCATGGTCATACCAAGTCCATAAATATTATGCATTTCACGGTGTGATTTAAACTCGGTATCCGATACCCGATGTAAAACCGATAAATCTATCGTATTGCCTTCAACTCCAAAAACGGAAGGTTCGTTCATATCATTCCAAATACCTTCAATTCCCATATCGGTAAAAAACTGATGATTTTTTCCCCATGCATCTCGGCTATTTTCATTTACGAAATCATAAAAAACACTTTCCCCGGGCCATACTCTTCCTGTATATATATCTCCATCCGGATATTTACATAAGAGATCGTTTTTTATACTGTCCTCATATATTGAATAGCCTGCTTCTACTTTGACTCCCGGATCAACTATCGGAACGATTTTTACTCCGTCCTCTTTTAGTTCTTTTATGGTATCTTCAATACCCTGAAATGACTTGTTGTCAAATGTAAAGACCTTATATTTATCCATATATAAAATGTCTAAATATATCGCATCCACAGGTATCTTTCTCTTTTTAAAGTTATGATAGATATCCCTTAATTCCTCAGTCGACTTATAAGTGTGCCGTGACTGATGATATCCCAAAGCCCATAAAGGCGGTAAATAAGTTTTCCCCGTCAGTTCCGCATTCTGGATAACAATCTCCTTTAGGCTGTCACCGGTATAAATAAAATAATCCAACTTTCCGATATCCGTAATGATTACACTTTCATTCTCGTTTGTTTCAAAATCAAAGATTGATTTGGAGGCATTATCTAAGAATAAGCCGTATTTTTGATCATTGGAAATATACGAGAACATATTAATCGACTGATATAGTTCTTTATTGGTCTGCGTATGAGGTTCAAAGACATCACTGTTCCACATTATCGTTTTTTCATTGTTTTTATTCAGGAAACCGGTTTTTTCACCCAAACCATAAATAAATGCTTTTGGGCTTCTGTCAATAAACAAATAAGATTGAGTGTCATTAAACGCCACCCCTTTTTGCCGGTACTTAAGTTTATTATCTTTAAAAACAGTTATCTGAAATGGAAAGTAACGGATCTCAACTGTAATATTCTTATAAATAATCGTTGTAAAATTATCTTCATGTTTTAGTTCATATTCCGTTGCTCTTTCCAATACTTCAAGCGAAAAGCTGGACTGTAAATCTATATCTCTGTTATAGGTTGTGAATCGGATTATACCGTTTTTATAAATTGTAAGATAAAAATTATTTATATCTGTTTCTATTTTTACACAATCATTTAATTTATTTATTTTTTCAACAGTATTTATAAAATTAAGTGTTACTTCTTCTTTTTCATTATTAAATAATTCTGGTTGTACGGCGTATGATGAAAAATGCATATGAGATTCCTTTCTTTATGTTTTATTTCAATTTATTTTTTTTCAGTAATAGGATCATTGTCGATAGAGTAACTGTACTGATTCCAAGAACACCGAATGATATAATGGCTATTCCGTCAATAATAAAATCAGTGCTCTTTTTTGAAAATATAATCGTTTCTTCAGTTAATTCTACTTCGGTATCAGGAATATCAATATCTTCATCATCTGAAGGTATCGGTAAGACTATTTCAATAGAAGCTTCCGCTGATTCTTTATCGGCGTAATTAACATCATTTACAACTGTCAGGTAAACATTTATTTCATCCCTGATATATGATTCAGCCTTATTGGCGTCAGTCCCGTCATTAAAAATCACATTAAACGGCGTTTTAATCGGCACTGTTACCTTATACCAGTGAGTGTCATTTACCCGGTTTACCAGTGTTCCCGGCCAAGGACCCATAACATCACTAGTTATCGTCCCGTAAACATATAAATATACATCCTTCCAGCCGTTTGTATTGTAAAACCAGACCGTTGTTTCACCTTCAGCACCTAAATCGAGTTTAGCCGCGGCTTCTTCTGCTTCCTCTTTAGTATTATAAAGTTTATCCGGTTCTACAGTCGTATATACTTCTTTTAACTCCTCAATATATACTCCTCCGGCTTGGGAACCTCCGCCGCTGTTAAAGATAATATTAAAAGGAACATCATCCGGTACTTCAATATACCACCAACGGGAATTTCCCTCTTGAATAGCTTCATTACCCGGCCATGGTCCAAAGAGGGGAGCATTGTTTTTGTAAAAATAAGCATAAACCGTCGGCCAGTCGGCACTGTTGTAAAACCAGACCCTATTGGTGTTTTCCGCCGATACTTTTAACGACTGCTGAAAACAAATCAGAAAAAGTGTTATTCCCAAATATAATAATATTTTCTTCATGACTCCTCCTCCTTAAACATTTCTTCTTAACTTAAAGTAGTATTTTAATAAATAACCGTTACCGACAATTAAGGCACCCATACCGGAAATCATCATTACTAATTCTACCGGGGACCATGCTGATTCTATAATAACTTTATCGGTGATTAATGTTACTTTAAATAAATCTTCCGAATTATTGGACAAATCACTTAAAATCGATTGTGAATTGATATTATTTTTACCAATCAAGTTCCCCTTGGCATTTTGTAAGATCTCTATTCCGTTAGTACCACTGTTGGATATAACATTGGACTGTAAAATGACTTCTTTTACAATTCCTCCGCCCTCAAAGGATATACCCTGATATGTACTGTCCAGTATTAAGTTATCACTGACAAGTACCTTAGCAAAATTATTGTAACCGACAATGGTATTGAACCATAATCCGCCAACTGTAGTATTGGTATTATCAGAACCTGTTCTTAATAATGTGTTTCTGGCCACATTAATTGTACCGCTGAACGGTGCAGGCATGAAGTTTGTACTGATGTTGATTCCGCTTCCGGCATAGACCGTATCCTTTACGATGTTATCTTCTATATTAATATCCTTACCACCGTAAACGGCAATTCCGTTGGCTAACCATGGTATGGCTATCGTATTATGATAAATATTTACGTTAGTATTATTAAACCTCTCCGACCAGAGTCCTATCGCATCATCACCTGTGTTACGTATGTCATTTTGGGTTATCATTGCATTAATGACTCCGGCGTGCAAATTCATGCCATCGGCATATGTATTACGTATTCTGTTACCCGTAATAAGCACATTATCCATATGATTAATCCATACACCGACCTTATGATGGACAACCCATAAATTTTGAACAATTAATCCGGCGACATTATCACTGCTCAAGGTTTCGATAGCCGCCTTGTCCAAACTATCACGTCTTTGATTAATGGCTCCGTCCATTTTAAAATCATAAAATTGGACGTTATTTGCCCTGACCATAAAGGTAGCTTTATTTAGTTTGGAGTGCCACATTCCTGCCCCTCGTATTACCACGTTATCATCTTTTATTTCTATTAAAGCATCAACGTCAAATGTTCCGGCAGGAATCCACAGCTCTTTATCCATGGTGGCAGCTGCTTTTAATGCTGAATTAAAGGCCTGGGTATCATCGACATCATCATTCGGTTTAGCACCGAAATTAGTAATTGATATGGAATTTTCCGGCTGGCTTAGCGGTTGTTCCACAATTTCGGTTTCGATAAGGTCCAGTATGTATGAAGATGAATAATTTATGACATCTTTCTTAAACATAATTACTGTTCCCTTTGGATATACCTCATCAAATAATATGCTAGCTTCATCAAAGAATACGTGGGCATTGCCGTCAAGAGGATTATTACTCCACGGATATTGTCCGTAAGCCCAGGAATATCTGCTTGTTAAATTAATCGCCGTTTTTTTCTCATTGTTAATATAGATATTTAATGTGGCATCCTGGCCCAAACCGTCCAAACTGTCAGGAATACTGTAACGTAAAGTCAAGGCATTCATATCTTCTTTTAAAGTAAAGCGGATATATTGGGTGGTACGGTCCAATTGTACCGCACTTCTATTTGATGCCTCACTTGTCAAATCACGGTAAGCTCTGGATTTTTCCAGGATTGTTCCCGTAGTTTCCGCATCCTCAGCCTCGTATGTCAGGTAATTCACTGATGCGCCGCGATAAGCCTTATTGTGTGTATTATAAATTTTTAGGCTTTGAACAGAATTGGCATTTGTCACTTTTACAGTGTTAATTCCTTTGTTTAATACCAATGTAAAGATATCTGACTCATTTCCGTCATTTACCGTTATGTAGTCACCATCAATTCCGTTTACGGCAACTTTAAATGTATTTTCATCCTTAACCGTTAAGGAAAGATTATATGTGTCAGTTTTCGGTACATAAACGGTAAAATACACATTATCCTGATAGATATAGGCACGGTCTTTTTCATAGACAGCATCCGAATTAATAAGTCGGAGTTCAAATTTATCTTCACCGCTGACTAAATAAATACCGTTTTCAAGTTCAAAGAAAAACTTATTATCAATACTGTTGGTAAATCTAATAGCTTTTAAATTTCCGTCTTGATTGATAAGATATTTGTCCGTTCCTTCTTTGTTAACTCTCACATATGTTCCGTAATATTCCAACTGATAGTTTCCGTCAAGTGCTTTACCGTCTTGGATAACATCATAGCGATTCTTATCGGTAAAAGTATTCAGTAATACTTTTTTGATACTTTCATCGATCACACCATCAACCTTTTCGGGAGCCGTTTCAAATATCCATTTTGTTGTTTTTTCTTCTACGGATACAAGTGTACTGCTTACCACACCGTTTAAGGAAGATATGTTCAAATAAGGCAAATGATAAACCTGCATATCTGAATACATATTTTTGATAAAATAATTATCACCATCGGTTGTTATCTGCCACAACATACCGTCGCCGGATGCCTGTTCGGGTTTAAAACCACGTAATACCCCATTTCCGAGGTTTGTCACATAGGTTTCATATTCCCTGTTTTTTAATATATAAACATTTTCAACATCACTTTTCACAAATTTCCAATGAGACCGAGGATCCGATTCGGAAATTTCACCATAACCAATTCCGCCGGCTGCCGTCTGATACAGATATAAATTCGATTTATACGCGCTTTTGATTCTGACAAATTCTTCCTTTGGCGTGTAAATTTCTTCTTCCGTGCCCTTTGTTGTTTCATCAAAAACTAACGGTATCCAATGAGGCGTACCCCAGTTTGGCTGCACGGCCTTGGAATTCTCAATAAAACCGTTCTTTGATTCCATATGGATATATGTGTTATTAACCGTATCATAAAAGACAACAGCATCAGGATACAAGTCATTTTTATTTCTTAACATTTTCAAGGTATAACTTTCGTTATCGGAAAGACTCAGGTCATTTTCCTTCGTACCGGTCTGTAAATAATGTCCGGACCCGACATTAATGAGCGCAGTCAATCCATTTTCTTCATTATAAACTACTCTCCACTGTGCGTAAGGATTTTCGGGATTGACATTTCCATATGTTGCCTGACCGTTATCCTCAATAAGATACATGGAAAACCAGGCATTTTTAAAATTATATAATTTATCACTTAATATGAGATCACCGACAACATTGTCAACCTGAGCAGCAGGTATGATGTTCCACTTAAAACCGTCCGTTACTTCTTTTTCTGCTTTTATGTCATCTTCATCCTGAATTAAATGATAATCATCGGCATCAATGATTTTTGTCTGAATCGCAATTTGAAAGTACAACCCTTCGGGATTATCAGATAAACCTACGGTTCCTGTTGCTATATTTAAATACTTTTTCGTTTCTTTATTTACGATGTATTTTGTCCCGTTCTCCTGCTGTACAAATTCCCAGATAAATGAATTATCCGGTTCCGTAGGAATACCAAAAGTAAGTTCATTACCGCTGGCCAACAGATATTTTCCGTTTTTAGTGTTTTGGATTACAAAACCGTCTCTGGCAACGGCATCAAAATTAATCTCACTTTCCGAGTATAATTTCCAGTTAACATTACCCCAAGAGAGCTGATTTCCGGAAAGTCGTTCGGAAGCTACCTGCCCGTTTGTGATACCCTCCAAATGCAGGACATAACCTACATATTCGGAACTGAGCGATAAGATATTTTGTTCCTCCGGTTCATTGATATCTATTTCCCATAAAAAGGTATCATCATTATTATCAAAAGGAAGAACCTTAACGGGATCAAGCGGATTACCGCCGCCGGTATTTTGTCCGCGTAATGTTATGAAGTTACCGGTTGCCACATTTTCAATGGTAACCCCATTTTCCAAAACATTTATTTTCCACTGAAATTCTTTTGCTCCTTTTAGAGGAATACCATATCTTAAGATACCGTCATCCTCGTATAAATAAGCACCGTTTGTATAATCATTTTTAATGTATTTTATTACCGTATCATTAACCTGACCGTAAACTGTTGTAGGAGTGTTAACAACAACGAGAACAGCCATTATGACAAATGATATCAATATATGTAATTTCAAGATATATTTCTTCATGGTAATCTTCCTTTCTTTTAACCTTTAGTTGCTCCTGCCGACAATCCTTCAACATAATATTTTCTTAAACTGATGAACAATACGGCAATCGGTATGGAAATGAGTACCGAACCGGCCGCAAACCGTGTATACCAGGCATCGATAAATGAATTTTGCAGCATCGTGTATAATCCGATTGCCACCGTATAACTTTCGTAATTGTCACCCAGTATTACGGAGGCAAAGATAAAATCAGCCCATGGGCCAATGAATGAAGTCAATATCGTATATATGACAATCGGCTTTGATAACGGGAATATTATTCTGACGAGTATCTGCCATCTGGTTGCCCCCTCTATTACCGCCGCTTCATCCAGTGCCTTGGGAATTGTGTCAAAATAACCTTTGACGATATAATATCCCAGGGCGCTTCCACCTGAATAAACAAGTATTAAGGCAAATAAAGATTCGGATAAACCGATTGCTTTTATAATATAATAAACGGCAATCATCGCCATAAAACCGGGAAACATTCCTAAAATCAGGAACAGATTCATTAATGTTTTACGGCCGCGGAAACTTATCCGCGAAATGACAAATGAAGTCGAAATAATTAATAAGGTTGAAAAAATACAAGAAAATGTTGCGACGAACAAAGTGTTAAAAAACCATCTGAGATAGTAAAATACGGAGGTATCCGTCAACAGACTTATATAATTGTTTAAAGTCAGTTTATCCGGAATAAAGCTGTCGGAATAAAAACCGGATTCGGCTCTTAATGAGGTAAAGACTATCCATAATAACGGGAAAACCCAGATAATATTAAGCATTAACAGGACAATATATCCTAAGTCTATTTTCGCTTTTTTCATGGACAGAATTACGCCATAAAATGATATGACTGAAAATAACCAATATCCAAAAGTTAAGTGTTTTACTAAAAATGGTGTTTCGATTATATTAATGGAATCAATTGTTTTTTTAACAAATAAAAACATAACAGCCGTCAATAAAAACAACAGATACCCGAGTACAGTTGTTATTCTTTTTACCCGTACTTTATTTTCGGGGATCATAATTGATGTCAACGACAAAACGGTACCTAAAAGCAATATAGTGTTTATCATTGAAGAAAAAACGGATGAATCAGCCATAAACTTATAAAGTAAAGCATAACCCGAATATATGTTATCAACAGTTTTAACCCAAGGTAATAGAAAACTGATTAAGATCAGCAAAAAGATTAAAGATAGGGAATGTTCTTTGGTCTTCAGCATAATTAGTTTAAACATATTACTTCCTCCCTTCTTCCTCTATTGAAATCCCTGTTCATTTTTATAAGCCGATGTTCTTCTGAATATAAGTAATGAAATCACGGCCGATATAACAAAGATGATTATTCCTATTGCCGCCGAATAGCTGTAGTCATAACTGTCAACGGTCAATTTATATAACCAGGTGACCAATAAATCAGTTTTTCCCGCTCCCTTAAAATAATCTAAGGTTTTAGGACCGCCATCGGTCAGGAAATAAATGGCGTTGAAATTATTGATATTTGAAATAAAATTGGTTATCAAATACGGAGTGGTCACAAACAACATATAAGGCAGTGTGATATATCTGAAGATATGGCGGGGACCGGCTCCGTCCAGTTTCGCACTCTCATAAAGCTCTTTCGGAATGTTCATAAGTATACCCGTTGTTATGAGCATTGAAAACGGAATACCTATCCACATGTTTACGAAGATAACCGTAAATCTTGCCCATGTCGTATTTGTCAGAAAAGGAAGACTTTCGGTAATAAAGCCGTATTCTTTCAGTAAAATGTTAATTATGCCGCTTGGCTGCAGCATCGTTCTGATTACTAGTAGTGATACAAATGACGGAATGGCTACGGTCAAAACAAAAATGATCCGCCAATATGATTTGAATTTAATTTCTTTCTTGTTAATCAGTAAAGCCAAGAACATTCCGCCGAAATAACAGGTAAATGTTGAGAAAACGGCCCAAATCATCGTCCATCCGAAAATAGACCAGAAGGTACTTCCCAATACACTGCCGCTGTTAAAGATGATTATGAAATTTTTTAAGCCCACCCAGGTAAATAAATTGCCCGGAGGCTGGTGATTCGCATCATAGTTGGTAAATGCGATTAATATCATATATACCAAAGGAATTACCGTAAATGCGGCAAGACCTAGAATTGGTATGGCTAAGAGTGACTTATGGATATTAATATCAAACAGCGATTTTATATCATCAATAAAAGAATTTACTTTTTTTCCTTCTTTTAAGTTTTTTTCGATATTTAAAGCGGATTTATATGATGTAATCCCCACAATGACAAACAACATTACCGCAAACAAGGAAACAACACCATATAAAAGCATTTTCATTGAATTATCACCGGGAATCATTCGGGGAATTTGTGTATCCGGGTCTATGATTATTTCCTGTAATTTAGTTCCCAGTGTTTTTAAACCCAGTAAATTATTAAAACCCGTTTTTATAAAATAAAGAATAAATAAGATTTCAGTCAGCAGAAATACAAAACCTTTAAGTATCTGTTTATGATAAAAATTGGCGAAACCGAATATCAAAAGCGATAATTTAGTATGTATACCTGCTTCTTTAAAGTTTTGGCAATGTTTCATCCCCTGACCTCCTTTCACAACCTTTATTATTTTTCCTTGTTATCGATAAAACGATCAGTTGACTTTCTTACGATTAATTTAGGCTTGATAATTTTCAATTCCTTGGCAGAAGTACGTTTTCTTAAATCTTTAAGCAACAATCTGGCGGATATTTCTGATTTATATAAGATATCCTGATTAATCGTTGTCAGTGCTGGGGTTATAAACCTGCTAAGCTGAATATCGTCATATCCGACAATTGACAAATCTTCCGGTATTGATTTGCCTTGTTTTTGATACTCCTTAATTATCCCTATCGCCATAATATCGGCGGCTACATGAATTGCCGAAATATTAATTTTGTTTTTGATTATTTTTTGAGAAATTATTTTACCGCCTTCAAGCGTGGATAATTCTTCAAATATATAATCATCATTTAATGATATGCCTGCTTCGTTTAGAGCTCTGACATATCCGTTAAATCTTTCCTGGTTAATTCTACTGCTTTTTTTATTTCCCGAAGCAAAACCGATATTGGTATGACCTAAAGAAATAAGATGTTTGGTAGCTTCATAACTTCCGAGTTCATCATCGATTCTTACACAGTGAAAATCGGAAATAAGGTTATTATCTTCATATATATCATTTACCACAACTGGTATATTAAGTTCCTTTATTTCTTCATAAATACTTTTCGGATAAGCACCCAAAAGGATTATTCCATCTAACTTGCGCCGTTTAATCCAGTTTTTATAATTTCCCTGTACATTTAAACCGCTGATGATAAAATCATATTCCTCATTTTGAAATGTTTTTTCAATACCACGGAAAAATTCTGAGAAAAAGGGGTTTTCCAACAGATCATTAGTGCTGTCCCCCTGTTCCGTAATGGGTAATATAACTCCTATCAGTTTGGATTTTCCGGTGGATAAACCCTTGGCTATCAGATTGACTTCATACCCAAGTTCCTCAATACTGTTCAAGATTATTTTTTTTGTGGCTTCCGATACTTTATTTATACCGTTAAGAACATAAGATACCGCAGCGACCGATACACCCGCATGTTTTGCGACATCACGAACACTCACTTTTTTAGACATAATATCACCAAATCCTTTACAATAATAATAATTTTAACCCTCTGTGTTAATTAATTATATAATATCACAGAGGATTAAAAATTATCTATAGTACACTAAAATTATTTATTGTAGTGAGTTTTCCGCATCTGTTTTACTAGCAAATTTACTGTCTGCCTCAACGGTCACGTATAAATTAACCGCATCATTAATAAATACTCCGCCGCTTTGTCCACCGTTGCCGTTAAAAATAACACTTACCGGAGTTGATGCCGTATCTACCGGTACTTCAATATACCACCAGTTTGTTTCTCCTTCACGTACTGCTGGTTTTCCCGGCCATGAGCCGAACATATTACCTGATTCGTTATATACATGAGCTTTAATATCTGTCCATTCTTCACTGTTGTAGAAGTAAATCTTAGTGGTTGTTCCCGCAACGGCATTTTCCGCATAAACTTTCGCCGTATATTTTCCGTCGGCTGCTGTTGTTACATATACGTTTGCAGTGTCGTTAATATAAGCTCCGCCGCTTTGTGCTCCGTCACCGTTAAAGATAACATTTATCGGAACTGTTGCCGTATCTAGAGGTACTTCAATATACCACCAGTTTGTTTCTCCTTCTTGAGTTGCTGCTGTTCCAGGCCATCCGCCAAATACTTCACCGGCATCTCCATGTATGTATGCTTTTACCGTTGTCCATTCTTCACTGTTGTAAAAATAGATTTTAGTACTTTCTTCAGAGACTGCTGCTTCAGCCAATTCCTTACTAGCGTATTTTCCGTCTGCTTCGATTGTTACATATACTTTAATATTATCATTTATATATGCCCCGCCTGATTGTTTGGAATCATTGTTGTTAAAGATGATGTTAATTGATGTGGCTTGTGTATCAACAGGTACTTCCACATACCACCAGTTTGTTTCTCCTTCTTGAGTTGCTTCTGTTCCAGGCCATCCTCCAAATACTTCACCGGCATCTCCATGTATGTATGCATATACTGTTGTCCATTCATCACTATTGTAGAAGTATATTTTTGTATCCGTTTCTACTATTGAAGCTTCGGCAAGTTCTTTGCTGGCAAATTTACCGTCGGCATTTACTGTCACATATACGTTTGTCGTATCATCTATGTATGCATCACCGCTTTGTGAGCCGCCTCCATTATTAAAGATGATATTGATATGTGTTTCACTTGTATCAACAGGAACATCTACATACCACCAGTCCGAAGATTCCTCCTTAGTCGCAGCTGTTCCCGGCCATCCGCCAAACAATTCTCCAGGACCGTACACATAAGCTTTTACATTTGCCCATTTTCCGCTGTTGTAGAAATAGATTTTAGTACTTTCTTCCACAGGTTCTTCAAGCGAAGCTTCCGCTAATTCTTTACTTGCGAATTTACTGTCTGCTTCCACTGTTACATATACATTTGTTGTATCATTAATGTATGAGCCGCCTGCCTGAAGCTGATCACCATTGTTAAAGATGATGTTTACCGGTGTTTCCTCAGTATCTACCGGAACATCAATATACCACCAATTAGTTGTACCATCCTGGGTTGCTTCAGTTCCCGGCCATCCTCCGAGCAATTCACCGCAATCACCCCAAATATAAGCACTTACGGCTTCATATCCTTCGCTGTTGTAGAAATAGATTCTAGTATTTTCTTGTTCTGCTGTTGTCGTTGTAGTCTCTTCTTCGGTAGTTGTTGTTGTAGTAGTTTCTTCTTTTGTTGTTGTCGTTGTTGTGTTTTCTTTTGTAAATAAACCACAGGCAGTTAATATTCCTGTAAACACAAACAACAATAATAATGTTTTAATAATGTTCTTCATGATCTTTCCCTCTTTTCTTTTTTTATTCGGCAATAATACCGTTTACCATTTCATCAAGTTTTTTCTGTAAATTACTTTCCGTAATCTTACCGTTAACCAATTCAAATCCGAATGCTGAAACAGGTGTCCAGAAGTCACTTAGTTTAGGGTTAACCGGCTGAGGTATGGAATGTTTTTCCTGATCTAATAAAGCAGTCACTTCGAGGTTTGCTATTACCTGCGGATGATTAAGCAGTGTTTTTATAGTTGGTGCTTCGTTGTTTTCTTCAAAACGGATCATCTGTGATTCCTCATTGCCTAACCAGATTGCTAATTCGATAGCTTCTTTCGGATGTTTTGTCGCGGAGTTAACGCCGTAAACCTTATAATCTACAAAGTTAGTCAATTGATGTTCTGTTCCGTTTACTGTGATTACTGGTAATTTAACTGCACCGTAATTTTCACCAAGGTCTTTTTTGATTTGTGCCGCAGACCAAATACCTGACGTAAATGCTCCAAGTTTGTTTTCTGCGATTAATTTACCTGCTAAACCTGATTCATCTTCCACATATTTCGGATTCTTTGCTAGGTCGATAAGATATTTACCTACTTCAAAACCATTTTCGTCATTAAAGTTTACTGAAGTAGGATCCGTACCGTCAGGTCCAAACAATTCTCCTCCTACTGAGAAAAAGAATGCGGACAAGTACCAACTGTCACTTAATTTTGAAGAAAAGTTAAATACTCCCTCCCCTAAGTCTTTATTCATCATTGTTTCTAAAGACTTTACTTCTTCTTCCGTATATAATGCTTTATTGTAATACATAAACCATGAATTTGGTGTGACCGGTACACCGTACATTTTGCCATTTAATGTGGTGGCAGCTATCGAGTTTTCACTGTGAATTTCTTTAAGATGTTCAACATTTAATGTTATCGGTAAAATTAATCCTGCTGCGGTCAATTCGGCAATACCACCTGACGGATACATAAACACGTCGGCTGCTACTTCCGAATCTTTTTTCATAGCTGAAATTGATGCTTCTACACCCATTATGCCAAATTCAAACTTTATATTGTAATCAGGATTTTCCAGTAAAAAGGCGTTTGTCATATCAACCAATATTTCTTGTTCTTCCTGAGGTGCCCATATTTTTAATGTGATTGAACCATCGTCAGTATCTTTAGTTTTAGAACTTGAGCAACCTACTAAAACTATTGAAATGATTATGGTAAATATAATGATAAAGATTTTTTTATTCATTTCCGGTTATCCTTTCTATATTAGTTTAGAAGTTAATCGGTTAACTAATTAGGTTAACCGTTTAACCTACTTTAATTATAATACTAAAACCCTTACATTGTAAATAAATATTTTTAATAAAATATTCACAACTTATAATACGTTTTGCATCTCTATATATAAAAAAATGTGAATCACCAAATAGTGATCCACAAATAAAGTAAAACTTTTTTCTATTTATCAGTTTTGCCAATCCGTGCTTTCCGGATTCAAATACCATTTTTTTAATTTCTGGTAATCATTATGACTGATATAATTGTTTTCAAGGGCGACTTCTATTAATGCTTTATAATTTGAAAGGGAGTGATATGTTAAATTAGCACTTCTGAAATTCACTTCCACTTGCGGTAAATTATAAGTAAATATGGAAATTACTCCCAGGACATCCATTTTAGCATTTCTCAATGCTTTTACAACTTCTAGCGAAGAACCTCCTGTTGATATTAAATCTTCGACTACTACTACTTTTTGGTTTTCCACGACTTTACCTTCAATTTGATTAGTTTTACCGTGTGTTTTGTTAGCCGTTCTTACATATCCCATCGGCAGATTGAGGATATTCGCCACAAGTGCGGCATGAGGAATTCCGGCGGTTGCCGTACCCATTACGGCTTCAGCTTGAGGATAATGAGTCATAATCAATTTAGCAAGTCCTTCTTCAATTACTTGGCGAATAGCCGGATAAGATAGAGTTAACCTGTTATCACAATAAATGGGTGCTTTTATTCCTGAAGCCCATAAATAAGGTTCTTCAGCGGATAATGTCACGGCATTTATATCTAATAAGTATTTGGCGATTGTTTTTTCCATCTTATTCACCTTCACTCATAAATTGATTTTTGACTATTTGGTATACCTCAACCGGGTTTTCAGCCCTCGTGATTGTTCGTCCGACAACAATATAATCCGAGCCTAACATTCTGGCTATTTTGGGAGTTGCTACTCTGGCCTGGTCATTATGATCATTTTCTTCTAGACGGATTCCCGGAGTGACGGTATAAAAATCATTTCCTAAGTGTGAATGAATGATTGATGATTCAAGCGGAGAACACACGACTCCGTCTAATCCGGCAATCTTGGCATTATTAGCATAATGCAATACCGTTTCATTTATATTCTCTGTGATCAGAAGTTCATTCTGTAAAACTGCTTGAGAAATGGATGTTAATATGGTTACTCCAATACAAAGTGGTTGTTTGATTCCGCTTTCTTTTAATCCGTTAACCGCATATTTCATCATTTCTATACCGCCCGATGTGTGAATGGTTACCATATCAACGTCTAATTTCGCGATATTTTTCATTGAACGATAGACGGTGTTTGGAATATCATGTAATTTTAAATCAAGGAATATTTTATGACCACAATCCCGGATTTTCTTAATTATATCCGGTCCTTCTTTATAAAACAGTTCCATACCAACTTTTACAAAGATCTTCTCAGCAAATTGATCAAGAAACTTAAATGTTTCAGTACTATTTTCAAAGTCTAATGCGACAATTACCTCTTTAGTCATATTATCCTTCCTTTCTTTTACGCTTCATAAACTTCTTCATTTAAGAGATTTTCAGATTTGGCTACCACAACGGCTACGGCACTATCGCCGACAACATTAAGTGAAGTAACAAGCATTTCCACAGGTCGGTTAATCGCTAATATTAAGGCGTAAACAACTAACGCCGCGTCATTGTTGTAACCCATACCTGCTAATAAGGTAAAGAGGATAATTGCTCCCGCTCCAGGTGCTGCCGGTGTACCTACTGATGCCAGTAAAGTTAATAGTGCGATTATGATGATTGAACCTATGGTGATATCATATCCGGCGTATGATGCGACAAAGATAGTGGCAATCATTTGCATTATTGCCGTACCGTTCATGTTAACGGTCATTCCCAAAGGCAGTACAAATGAAGCTATTTCAGAATCAACTCCCAATTCTTCTGTCGTTGTTTTTGTATTTAGCGGTAAAGTAGCCGCACTTGATGAGGTTGAAAAGCCAAACATCGCAACTTTGGTAATTTTTCTTAAGAATGGCAGCGGATTAACTTTACCAAATACCCAAACAAATAAAGCATATCCTACGATAAGGAAAAGAAGTAAGCAGACTACGGTTAGTATGACATAATTTAACGCAGGTAACAAATGATCTATTCCATAGATTGCAAAGGTACGGGTTAACAGAACAAATATCGCAAACGGACCGAACTTTGTGATGACCACATTTAAGAATTTAACTAATATTAAATTAATTTCATCCAGTAATTTGGTTAAAACGGTTATTTTATCACCTAACACGTTAATGATTAAACCTGTGACAACCGCCATAAAGACCACCGCCAAGATTTTTCCATTACTGCTAAACGCCATAAGAATATTATTGGGAATCGTATCAACAATCATTTTGAGTGGATTGGAGCCGACAGAACCAGTTTTACCGGTTAATTCACCCACGTTGACATTAAATGCCCCTAACTTATGGGCGATAAAACCAACCCCACCGGCAAGCCCTAATGCGAAGAAATAGGATATTAGAAACCCAATAATGGTTTTATATGATATTCTGCCTAATTTTTTCGTATCCGCAATTTTACACATCGCCAGTGTAATTGATGTGAATACCATCGGAACAATCACCAACTGTAGTGAATTAGTAAACAGTTGTCCGATAATATAAAAGAGTCCAATTGATTTATTGCCACTTTCAACATTAATGTCTTGAAATAACAATGAATTAATTGAACTCCAAAGATTCTCTTTACCATTTGCGAGTAAAGACTCTCGAAAAAATAAAAACCCTATTCCAGATAATAAGCCTAAAATTAAGGCGACTGCCATTTTGATTGCTAAAGAATTAGCTTTACTTTTTGTTTTAAACATAACAAGTTCCTCCTATACTTATTAATTTGATATAGGATACCAATAAAAAAACCTTAACTACCAAAAAGATAGCTAAGGGTACACACTTCTCCTTAGATGTACAATTCCTTATTAGCCTCACGGGACTATCTTAAAGGCATCCTATTGATAAATAGGATACACTATTAATGATTCCTTGTCAACATATTTTTATATAAAGTAATTAGCTTATAGTTATTTATAATAATGATTATGGAATTTGGGTGTAGTATATAAGTATGGACACATCAAGTTAGACTTGCTAAAATAAAGAAAGTAAAGGATGTGTCATTATGAAAAATAATGGTAAAAGATATGAT
>JAWLBU010000052.1:0-18045 GCA_041687555.1 Haloplasmataceae bacterium
ATCTCGCTTATAACTTAAACGAACCGCCGTATACCGAACGGTACGTACGGTGGTGTGAGAGGTCGGTAAATAAAATAATTATTTACCTCCTACTCGATTGTGAGATACTAATAAAGGTTAAGTTTTTGAATAAATAGAAATTATTCTCTTATAAAGATGGAAAATTTGAAGTTTATTCATAATTCTTGCTTAATTGGAAAAATTTACTTAAAATAAACTTGTATTTAATATATGGAGGTAAAAAATGTTTACATTAAATCTTAAAAAAGAATGGAAATTGCACAAATCATTATTAATCACGTTTTTTATTATTACATTGGCCTTATTCCTATTAATATTTGCCACATACCTGGTCTTGAAATATGCCGATTTGCCTAAGGTTGGTAATAACATTACAATCGGAATCTGGATGTTTGCTTCAGCTATCGTAACAATGTTATCGACTATTTTTCCGATTGTATTAATGTATTTAGTCTTAAAAAATGATGTGGGAAAAAACCGGATCCATTATACGGTTTATACTCCACAATCGATTTTGTCCTGGTTTTTGCCTAAACTATTATTTGTAATATTAATTCAATTCTTATTTGCGATAACGACATTGGGTACTACTTTCATGCAGTTAGATATCAGTAATCAGAAAATCTTAGAAGGTGTGGATGAAAAAATTGTGACCCTTTTATCCTCAACATTTGCTTTTGGAGTATTTGGCGTTATCTCTTTATGTACGGCATTATATTACTCCTTTAGAAAAAAAGGTCATGCCTGGTTATTTATGACAGTTTCGGTAATACTTTATTTTATCATAAGTATGATACCTTCTCTGGTTTTTATAATTAATGAAGGACCTCAATCACAAGTTAATCCGACTATCGGACAGATGCTTATTTTATGGGGTGTGGATGTTGCTGTCGGATGGCTATATTTAGGCATCTCATTAATCTTATTTGATAAGAAAGTAGAATACTAAGGAGGGAATGACATGATTGAAATAAGAAATTTAACTCAACAATTCGGTTCTAAATTAGCGATAGATGATATTAACTTAGAAATAAGAAGTGGCGGAATAACGGGAATGATCGGACCAAACGGTTCCGGTAAGTCCACGATTATCCGATCTGTCATGGGTATTCTAAAACCAAGTGTGGGTGAGGTTTTAGTAGATGGGAAAATAGTAGATCGACGTATCAGTGAAAAAATTTCTTATATGTCGGATATCAATGAGCTTTATTTACCTACTGTTCAGGATAATATCGAATATTTCACTAATTTGTATAAAGATTATGATATGGATATGTTAATGGAGATCATAAACAGTTTGAATATCGATTTACATATGAATGTCAAAGGCTTATCAAAAGGTCAGACTGTGATTATTCGCTTGGCATTAACAGTAGCAAGAAATGTTGATTATTATTTGCTTGACGAACCATTAAGCGGACTTGATCCTGTCTTTAGGGATAGCTTTATTCAAAGACTGGAGAAATTCAAAAGTCAAAAGCCTAATGCGACCATCATTATAACTTCACATATGCTTAGAGAGATTGAAGGTATACTTGATGATGTCATTGCGATATATTTTGCGAAAATCCTCGCTTATGACAAAAAAACCAACATTTTGGAAAACAATAAAGATTTGGAATCTTGGTTTAAAGATCAATATATTAAAGCAGGAATATCTTTCTAATTATTTTTTCTCCTCTAAAAAAAGTCAATATATTTTGACTTTTTTTTACAAAAAAAGATGATTCTTGCGAATCATCTTAGATTGTAGCTTGGGACATATTTTCTCTATGTTTATTATAGCATTTTTTTCTGTTTATTCAATACCTATATGTGATACAATTGTAATGAAAGGTTTGATGAGATATGAAGAAAATTTATCCTTATTTTTATACTATCATCCCCGTACCGAAAGACGATTTCATGGTTTTTCGCTGCCTTAAATGTGAAGAGACATGGTTGGGAAATATTAAACAATTCTCCACCAATGATACCCGATGTCCTTATTGCGGACATGAGGGAAACTTGAATCATTTTTATGAGACGGCCTACCTTGATAAAGTTCAATATTATCATTACGAATCATTAAAGAATTTATTGGAATTAGTCGGAGTTAAGGCTAATATTCAAAAAAAAGAATATGGTTATGATTTGGATTTTATCAGTGAAAAAGAACCGGATGATGAAGCATTGCAGGTTTATTTAACAAAAGCCTATACTATCTTAAAAAAACTGGCTGAGGAAAATAAACTTGATTTTACCTCAAACATTCAGATTAATGTTGAGGATGTAATCGATGTAAGTGAATTTGTCTTGCTGAAATTAAATTGTTGCGGTAATCTGATGATGGTTAACTCTAATAAGCAGGATATCAAATATTGTATTTATTGTAAGTAAGAAACAACCTCATATAAGTAGGTTGTTTTTTTATCATAAATTTTTGTAGGAATAATAAAATGTAATATTGGGATTAGAGGTGATGCGGATGAATAATTCATTTTATAAGAAATCGATACTTGTCATAATCACTAATATTACAACGGGGATCTTAGGTTTTATGTTTTCCATAATTTTATCGAAAAAGATTGGACCTGAAGGAATGGGATTATACAGCTTGGTATCACCTATCAGTAATCTTCTATTCAGTATTCTATCCGGCGGATTATTACTTGCCACATCAAAAGTAGTGGCTGAGTATTATGCGAAAAAAGAACTGGGAAATTTGCATAAGAGCATCAAAACCACCGTTATTTTTAATCTGATATGCTCGTTAATAGTTATTTCAATTGCTTTTTTATTCTCGTATTCGATAAGTTTTTATTTGATAAAAGATATCAGAACACTTACCGCTTTTCGTTTTATCTTAATATCAATAATCTTTATGACGATGTCAAATACCTATAAAGGATATTTTTACGGTACCACCAACGTTTTTGTTCCGGCATTTATCGATGTTGTGGAAAAGGTATTGCGCGTACTGCTTTTAATTATCGTGTTCAAATATTTACCTTCAATCTCAATTGAATCCTTAATAACCATTACATTTTTACTTTTTTTTATCGGTGAAGTTAATTCCTTCATTTTATTGGTAATATACTATCATCTTGATAAAAGGGCACATCCGAAAACAACGGAAAGAATCGAGGATGCCCTTCAACTGTTGTATAATGTGTTTTCGATTTCCGTACCGTTAATGATCACGGAACTGATCGGCTCTTCGTTATATACTGTTTCATCACTCATGTTACCAAGGAGACTTATCGCAAGCGGAAGAACTTACAATGAAGCCTTAAGCCTGATTGGTCGATTTGGCAGTATGTCGGCACAAATCGTTTTTTTTCCGATGCTCATCATTTTTTCCGTTACAACCTTGTTAATACCCGATTTATCAAGCAGTATCGTAAAACAGGATGTTTATACGGCGCGAAAACGAATTTCTCAGATGATAAAAATCGCGATCATTTTAGGAATAACTGTCTTTTTAATCTGTTTTACCTTGGGTGATGAACTGGGTTATCTTATTTTCAAACGAAATGATTTGGGGGCTTATATCCGTTTTCTCTCCTTCTGTGCTCCGGTAATATATACTTCACAGGCAACACGAAGTATCTTAAACGGTATGGGAAAACAAAAATATATTTTAAAGTCAACTTTTATCATATCGGTAATTCAAACCGTTTTTCTCTATGTGTTGGTGGGAATTCCGAATATTAATATTTATGGATACGGAATCACCATTTTAGTTACGACCTTTATAGGGTTTATCTTAAATATCAGAGAAATTGACAAAGTTATTCATTTTAAATTATAAATTATATATAAAACATTACGATTACATGATATAATTGTTTATGAAACCCATCAAAGGAAGTGTTAGTATGAAGGATTGTAGTGAATTGTTGGATTATGCCAATATCGGATATGTCCTATGTGAATTAAAAAAGGAAAATGAAATTATAAAATGTCCGATTATTGAATATAATCAGATTTTTATGCAGTTTTTTGGTCAGGGACAACATATGGAAAGCGACTTAATTCAGTTGTTAATTAATATAAAAACAATATCGCCTGATTTTTTAGCTGAATGTGAAACAAAATTAAGTAAAAAAGAAGGTTTCAGCTCGTTTGTTTATTCACTACAGTTAAAACAGTGGATGCAATTAGAAGTGGCGTATCTGGAAAATAATCGGGTTATCGTTTATGCCAAACCAATACCTTCATCCTTTGTACCGTCTGATAAATTAAGCAAGGCCCAATTGTTTAATAACAATTATATTGAGGAAATAAACAATGTTTTACTGGCCATGAATGAATTATTAATTAATTCATTTGCCGAGGAGAATTTATTCAAGGGATTAGGTTTAACCGGTCAGGCTTTTGTGATAGATAAAATTACGATGTTTAAGTTAACTGACAATACAGTAAATAAATTGACAGAATGGAAAAATGATAAGTATCCCGTGGATGATAAAGAGTTGAATTATGATAATGATGTTATCCAGGTGCTCAAGGAAGAACTTAAACATAAACCATATTTTTGCTCTACAGAAAGTAAAAGAGATATCCTAACCAGGTTTTTTACGGATTTACAGATTAAAGCTTCAACAATCATACCAATCATCGTAAAAAATTCCTTATGGGGATTTTTACAGCTCGATGACTACAAATTAGAACGGATTTGGTTGGATGACGAGCTATATTTACTACAGCTCTTAACCAGTACCATTTCTAAAGAAATTGAACGGAAATTGACGGAACAAGAGGTTGAAAACTTAAGTTATCGCGATAGCTTAACGGGATTATATAATCGTCGTTATTTTGAGATTTGTTTTAAGAATTTGGATACGGAGATCAATTTGCCCATATCAATCATTGTGGGAGATGTGAATGGTCTAAAATTAGTCAATGATGCGTTCGGTCACACAAGCGGTGATGATCTTCTAAAGGAAGCTGCTAAGGTGATTTTAGATGAATGTTCTGATAATGATATTATCGCCAGGTGGGGCGGAGATGAATTTATCTTTCTTCTACCAAACACAAGCCTAACCGAGGCGCACAATTTAATTAACCGGATTAAGGAAAAGGGGAAAAAGACGATCGTTCATTCCATTCCTATTTCCATATCTTTTGGCGTGGATACTAAGGAAAATCCGGATACGGAATTAGATAAGACGCTTAAAAAAGCGGAAGATGTTATGTATCAACAGAAATTAATTGAAAGTGCGGTCATTAAAAAACAAAACATCAATTCGATAATGAAAGCCTTGTATGAACTGGCTCCGCTTGAAGAAGAACATGCTAATCGGGTCAGTGAACTATGTGCGCAAATTGGACTAGCTAGAAACTTTGATCAGTATGGTATCCGTTATTTGAGAACAATCGGTTTATATCATGATATCGGGAAAATCGGCATAGATAAAGAATTATTAAATAAGTCAGACAGTCTTACCAAAGAAGAATGGAAAGAAATGAAAAGACATTGTGAGATTGGTTATCGTATTTTAAGCACATCAACCGAAATGGCGGAAATAGCCGACTGTGTGCTGCATCATCATGAGTTTATCAATGGGGAGGGATATCCCAACGGGCTAATCGGTGATGAAATTCCTATCATGACCAGAATTCTTAGCGTGGCTGAGGCCTATGATGAGATGTCCAGTCCGAGACCTTATAAGAAAATAATGTCTGAAGAGGAAATAATCGCTGAATTAATCAACAATTCGGCAACGCAGTTTGATCATAATATTGTTCGGACATTTGTGGAAAAGGTCCTACGGAAGCCATGGTACAGTGTCATCCGGGGAGCAAATAATACGGTGATCACTCTCGGACAGAATTTTGACCCCCTACATGGAGTTTCGATTCATGATAGTAATGATGAAAATTTATCGATAAAAGATTTACAGATTATCGGCAGTGTGGATGTGAACAAAACCGGCAATTACAGTATTATTTACAGTATCACAAACAAATACGGACAGACGGAAAGGTTGTTAAGAAAAGTTTCCGTGGGTATTTTGCGGGAAATCCTCAGTCCGGACTTAAATGCATTTCACAAGATTCAAATCGAAGGCTCTGATTTTTCCTATGAAAATGAGGATGAAACGATAAAAATAAGATTAATCAAAGGCGGAAGAAATGTTTGGTCTGCCCAACTCGTTTATCCACACTTAAATTTGGTTAAAGGGAAGGAATATGTTCTTTCTTTTGAGGCGTTTTCCAACCAATGCCGTAAGGAAATGCACATCAGTATCGGATGGAACGATTTTGAAAACAATTACTGGCATTCCTTTTTAAGTACCGTTGATAATAAGTATTACTTATCAAAATCACCGCAAACCTATAAATTAATGTTTAAGATGAATAACGATTCTAGAGTAAATTCTGACTTAAAATTCGAATTCGGAACGGGTGAAAATAGCGAAATCGGCATCAAAAACATCCATGTATATGAGTATATTAAATAAAAATGCTTCAATTGAAGCATTTTTTTTACGCTAAACATATCAGTAAAAGAAAAAATCCGATTAACGACATAATCCACACCCAAGGTCTGAAATACCACGGTGTTAAATAAAATCTTCTCCTACAAAAACAGCACCTCCTTACAGGATACCCGTACCATGGTCGAAAGCGTCTGTAATATAGATATTTTTGAAATACACCTAGGCCTCTGTATCTCCACATACTATCACCTCTCGTATTATTATATGACTGCTTAAAGAATCTAATTGTGTGTATCACTTTACTTAAATGAATAAGAATGACTTTTTCAAGTCATTCTTATTTTTACATGCTAGAAGAACCCAAATAATAGACCAAAAGCGATACCTGAAGCAAATGCTTCAAAATCATGGCAGAAGAACCGATGATGAATGAATGGTCGGAAAGGTCTACATCTTATGGGTCGGCAGATGAAGCATGGGAAATTCCAGTCATGTCGACAAAATGACATAATCTCACCTTCTTTCGCAATATATGTTAATATATGTCTTTTTTGCTAATCGAGGATGTATTCATTTCCTTTAAAGACTTAAAATAATAACTCTATATCATAGACAGAAGATGAAAAAAATAAAAACCTCTAAAATTAAGAGGCAATATCCGTTGAAATACATATAAAGTCTTATGTTATTCCTGCAATTCCGGAAGGAGTTTCAAGGAGGGCATTATCCTGCTTAAGTGTTGCTTTGATTAAGTAAATTGCCGCAAGTACGGAAAAAAGTCGGCTTATCAGTAAATCCTTGGCAGAGCTAATACTAATGGGGTCCACATAGTCTTTGCGATTAATTAAATCGTCATAATTTTTTTTCGCAATACCTAAATCGATAAAAGCCGATATGGATGCCATATAAACGGCTATAATCAACACTTTGTTGGCTTTATTATTATTTTTTTGTTCACGTCTTTCAATGATCGATGACTGGATAGATAGAATTTCCCCGATTAATGATAAAAAAGAGCTGATATCGTCTAAACGTTCTAGTTCTTCATTAGCCATGTTTTCACTTCCTAAAAACTATACTAATATAACATATTAGAAAAATGAAAAAATGAATAGGTTAAAGAAATAGATGTTTAAATAAAAATTAACGCAAAGCGTATTTTTGCAGATGTTTATGCATAATATAAAGGGGAAAGAGTGTTTAACTTTGCATTTATGTTAATATTTGGTATAATTAAACAAACAAGATTGGAAAATGAAAGGAATGGTAAAATGAAAGGTTTTGTAGATAAGAATACATGTATAGGATGTGGATTATGTCCGACCATTTGCCCTGATATATTTCGCATGGATGATGACGGTTTAGCAGTTGCGGAAGATATTGAAATTCCTGATAATATATTAGCCGATGCTCAAGAAGCGGCAGAATCCTGCCCGGTAGCAGCAATAACTGTTGATAATATGTAAAGTAGCTTAAACGCTACTTTTTTATTTATAAAAAAAAGGCCTACGCCTTTTATAAAAAGAATTTTTCGATTACATGAGTGATTCCTTCCTCATCATTTGATAATGTGATGTATTGTGCTTTTTCTTTAATCGGCTGACAGCCGTTGGCCATTGCCACACCAAAACCCACGGCCTCAATTAAATTAATGTCATTATAACCGTCACCGCAGGCTATTACTTCATCCTTATCAATTTTTAAATAATCAAGCAGGATTTTTAGACAATTTCCTTTGGCGATGCCTTCGCTCATAAATTCCAAAAAGTAGGGCATGGATCGGCTAATGGACAAACGATTCTGATAAGTTTCCTTCATGATTTTTTCGACATTGGCCAAATGTAGATCGTCACCGGTCATTAAACATTTGACACTTTTTTCTTTAACCTCTGTTTTGAAATCACTTACCTTAACCACCGGTAAATCATTGATCTGTGACTCGATCATGATGTATTTGTCATAGTCCTGAGTTATGATAAAGTTATCGGTATAAGCTAAGAGATGAGTGTTTAATTTCCGTGACTGGTCAAATAAATCGTTAATGGTCCTAAGATCCAAATATGAATCAAAAATGATTTTGTTATTTTTTACGTCGATTATTCGTCCACCGTTATATGCCAGTAAATAACCGCCATATTTTTTTAACGCCAATATTTCCGTTGCTTTTAAGAGACCATGGGTGGGTCTTCCTGATGCTAAGATAATTTTAACACCTGATTGTTGAATTTTAATAATGGCATCCCTAGTTTTTGCGGTTATCTGATTATTAGATGTCATTAATGTCCCGTCTAAATCAAGTACGAGTGCTTTATACTTCATATTCTCACCTACACATAATCTATATATTATACCATATTTTTTAAAAAGAAAAGCATTTTGAATTTTATCTTTATTTTACTAATCATCTTGGTTAATTTTGTATTATATTGTAAAATAATAATCAGGTGCAATTATTGAGGTGAAGATATGAAGAAGAATCGAAGAAGTCTTAAAAGAAGCATCAATTATTCATTATTTATATTACTTAATTTATTAATCATTTCATTAATATGTTATCATTTTTTTAATAAGTATCGCAACAGCCTAGGAGAAAAGACCATCCAATACAATGAAATTCATCGGAATGTCAATGAATTAGAAATAACCGTCAATGAACTAGAACGGATAAAGATCGTATATCTGTCGTATCCCGACGAAGATTTATTGGACCAGTATAAAGGTTTAAAAAGCACCTACAATAAAATCACTATTTTATCCGCTGTTAATAAATATAACGAGGATTTATTGCCATCTGCTAGGAATTTGATCAGTAAAATCGATTTATTATTTGAAAGTCATGAAAATAATATTGCGGGAAATCATGAAGAAATCGCAGAAGATATCGAAAAATTTTATGCTGATGTCACAAGTTATCATGTAACAGTAACAGATCAGCTAAATGATAGAATTACCGTTTTTCAGTGGTGGTCCTTATTATTAACAGTGATTATTTTTGTGTACTTTGTGTATTTTATGGTAAGAATGTATTACCTTGTGATTAAGCCGATAATGTTAAGTCAGCAAGTATTAACGGAAATAAATAATGGTAATGAGAAACTACGATTGGTCTATAAATATAAAAATGAAGTGGCTGATTTGATAAATAGTTTAAACAGATATATTGACCTGTCACAAAATAGCTTTAAACTTATTGAAGATCAATATAATCGTTTAAAGCTGTATTCTGATATCGGGGAAATCAATTATGTGGAATACAGTTATGAAGATAAGATTATTAAAATTAATTACAGTAAGAAATTTGTGGAAAAGTACAATCTGAAAAGTCATATGATAACTTATACCGTCAAAGAATTCGCTTCTTTAGTCCATCCGAATGACCGTGAGGCATTCTTTAAACAGTTGGAACAAATAAATGTCTATAAAGACAAAGATTATCAGCTCGATTATCGGATCAAATATCCGGAAGCGGATAAGTATTGTTATGTTTCCACGATTGGTAAGATAAACTGTGACAAGGGCGATTACTTCATGGGAGTTCAATTTGATATCACATATTTGAAAGATATTCAAAATCAACTTCAGGAACAGGAAGAGCAATATCGTCTGATTTTGGAGAACTCATCCGATTTAATCGGAAAAATAAGCGCCGACGGCAAAATTTTATATGCCAGTAGGGCTTATAAAGAAACCTTTGGGGATAATAAAGAATACATAGATGATTTCAATCACATGGTAAAATGGGCAAATAGTGACTGGTTTACCAGTTTATTCAAACCACCCTATACTTCTCATGAAGAAATTTTGGTTAGCACACCGGATGGAGATAAATGGATATCCTGGAATAATGATGCTATCCTAAATGAAAACAATGAGGTAGAATATATCATTTCCGTAGGTCATAATATTACCGAATTAAAACGTTATAATGATAAGCTAAAGTATGATTCCGAACATGATATGTTGACGGATTTACTAAATCGCCGGGGTCTGTTTGACAGATTAAAGCACTTAAGGGACATTAACAGTCTGGCGGCCTTCTTTATCGATTTAGATAATTTTAAAAATATCAATGATTTATACGGTCATGAATTCGGTGATAAAATAATTCAATTATTTGCGAAGGATTTAATGGCTTTTAAAGAACACGGATGTATAATCAGCAGATTATCGGGTGATGAGTTTTTGGTATTGGTACCAAATTTTACCGATGAAGATTCGTTAAAATTCTTTAAAAATTATTTAAATAAACATGTGAATAATATCTATCGGGTTGAGGGTATTGATATATATATTACCACAAGTATCGGTTATGCATTATATCCCGAGGATACATCCGATTTTGATAAATTAATTTCCTATGCCGATATCGCGATGTATGAATGTAAAATAAATCATTTGAACCGTTGTTTAAGATTTTCAAAAGAGATGTATGAAGTGGTAAATAAAAAAGTAGGCATCGCAAATGATTTAAAAGTGGCGATAGATAAAGATGAATTTGAGATATATTACCAAGAAATAGTAAACGTAAATACAAATAATGTCGATTATCTCGAATCATTGGTCAGATGGCACAGCAGTAAAGGAATTATCATGCCCGGAGATTTTATTCCGATTGCCGAGGAATCAGGATTCATCCTGTCCTTGGATTTATTACTGATTGAGAAATCATTTAAACAATTCTCGCAGCTAAAGAAGACCAAAAAATATGCTGATACCAAATTGTCGTTTAATGTGTCACCATCATTTCTTTTAAGAAATAATTTTGTCTCACATATTAATAATTTAGCGAAGAAGTGTCAATTGAAAAATCAGGATATTTGTATCGAAATAAATGAAAATACTTTTGTCAATAATATTGAAATATGCCGAAATCAAATAAAAAGTCTTAGAGAATATGGCTTTATCGTAGCACTCGATGATTTTGGCAGGGAATATTCTTCACTGTCAATACTTAGCAGAGTTGATTTTGATATTATTAAATTGGACCGTTTATTTATTAATAATCTGGATTTGAAATTAAATATTGAAATAATTAACATGGTTAATCGTATCGCCAATCTTACGAATAATTTAGTCATCGTTGAAGGGGTGGAAACGGAAGAACAGGCGAAGTTATTAAGGAAAATGGGATGTTTCCTAATGCAGGGCTTTTTATTTTCCAAACCGTCTAAAATTAATATTGAGGAACTGCTCGTATCAGAAAAGTATTAACCATATTTACTAATTTCGACATTTTTTTGAACCTTTATTCCTTATAATAAAAGTAAGGAGTGAAGGAAAATGCTAAAAGAGATTACGACAATTATAGAAACAGTAGATGACAGTAAAAACAGGATAATCTCACCTAAATTAATTTATAACGACAAGTTTTTATTAAGCTTAATTCTGAAATGGTTTGTCAGGCAATCACATTTAATTGTCAATTCGGACCTTGATCGGAAAATATGTAAAGCTTGTCAGTTAATTGACGGGTCAAGATTTTATATAAATGCGACGATTGAAACTCCTTTTAAAGTACGAAAAAAGGGGGAAAAGGATGTTTTAGCCGAAGCCAGTGCGACTGTCAGCGGTGCTGTGGGGCATTTTTCAATCCGCTACGGTAAGAAAAAAGAAAAATTGATACTCTTACCCGATGCCGGACAATTTGTCATATTGGAGACAACAATGATAAAACCGTTAAAAAAAGGCGGCAAGAACATGAGAAAGTATCATCAAATCGCTAAGGATATCGGTTGTATGGTGCATACCCTGAGTCAAATAGAAAATAAATTCTTAGATTATCTGGGTTTATATGTTTTTGCTCCGGAAACTGTTCTCCAATTAGAAACGTTCAAAACTTACACATATAAACCAAGCATTGAAGAATTGATGGTAAAAAGAGTCGAACCATACGGTGATGACGAAGACAAGCTGTTATTTATCGATTTATTCAGACGTTTATTTCAACGGATAGATATTGATTGTATTTCGTTTGAAGACATCATCAGGTTTATCAAGAAAAATGATGCGGAGTACGGGGATAATTTATTATCTTTTTATGATAAATGTTTAAGATATCATGGCTTAATTGCTTAAGATCACATTATTTGTGGTCTTTTTCTTTTACATTATGCTTATTAGTGATATAATTATTTTAAAATATGGAGTAATTAATTAAAAAAATCATAAAAATGTAAATTATTGGGAAAATATGAATATATTAAAAAGAAATAAGGAGATGAATATATGCGAGTAATAAAATGGTTCTTTATTCTTTCTTTTATCGTCGTTATCGGAATTCCGTCCGCAGTAATCGGTGCTGCCCTGATAAAAGACGAAAAACCTCCTGCCTATTTAAGTGAAGTGGATCTTAATGAATTTGACGGTGAAGAAGCTATTTTAGCCGAATTAGATAAGTTTATCATTCAATTTATTTCGGGAGATCAAAGTATCACTCTTGATGAAAAAACGGTCAATAAATTAATTTATGCAAACTACCATGGCTTTAAAGACGATAAAACAAAAATAGTCGTTAATGATGACATAGTTATTCATATCGAGGGCTTTTGGACTGATTTTGAAAATGATGAATTAACATTATATACAATTTTACGCAATGGTAAAGTTAGTACTTCTTTAACTTTAAAAGCCAAAATTACGACATCCGAAGATAGTTTATCAATCGAATTTGAAAGATTTAAGATTGGGAAACTTCCTATACCGAACAGTGTTTTTGTTACTTTATTAGATAATTATGGGTCATCAATTACTAGTGAATATGAATATGGAACAATAGATACCGAAAAATTAATCATTACGGTCGACAAAGAATATATTCAGGACGAATTGGAAAAGGCTATGAACAGCAACCTGATCTTATTTGATAGTTTAGTTTTTCAGAAGAATCAGTTGGTTATTAATTGCGATTTAAATGCCGAAATTAATCCCGATGCTGCCGTTTTACTTGAAACAATAGATGAGATTAAAAGAATCGTAAATGATGATTCATTATTAAATAATGTCAAAAATAGATTAGATGATGATGACTTGACAGCGGATGAAAAGAATAAGGTAGATGATTTCATTGATGAGTTAACGGAATTTAATGAAATCATTAAAAGTAAAATCGAAAATCCTACGGGTGTAAGTGCTGATGATTTAGAAACAATAAACGGTTTACAGGATAAATTTAACGATATTCCTGAAAGCAGTAAACAGGAAGTAGTTTTAGCACTTGAAGAAAGTATCGATCCCAATATCAAGGAACAATTATTAGAAACTTTGGAATCTTTAGGTATTTCAGGTTTTGAAAATGTATCCGATTTAATATTTGGCACGGGTTCGTCAAAATAAACAAAAATGAAACAAATTCTAAATTTTAGAATTTGTTTTTTTAATGTTATTATTTTCATATATTTACTAATATCCCACATTATGGTATAATTTTCTCAGTTAGAAAGGGGGTTAGAATATGTTAGAATATTTTAAAGATTTGAATGGATTGCAAGCAACTTATTTTTATGTAGCTTTATTTAGCTCCGTATTATTTATCTTACAATCCATTTTTACATTTCTGGACTTAGGGGATCATTTTGAACTGGATACTAACTTTGATGGTGATGTAGATGTAGATTGGTCTGAAAGCCTTGGGCTACCATTTCACTTATTCACGATACGCGGTATTATTGGCTTTTTTATGTTATTTGGTTGGTCAGGTTTTTTATTTAGTAAAAAGGATATGCATTTTGTACTAACTTTCTTCTTATCTTTTTTATGTGGATTGATAATGATGTTTGTGATCGCATTAATTTATCATTTTGCCGATAAATTAGGGGAAAGTGGCAATGTTTATTTAAAATCCGCCATAGGTAAGCAGGGTGAAGTCTATATACCTATACCAGAGAAGAATTCCGGTACCGGTAAAGTTACCGTAGTATTAAATGATTCTTTAAAAGAATTAGATGCAATTACTTACAATGATGCGCTTAAAAGCGGAGATATTGTAAAAGTAATTGACGTGCTTAATGATAAGTTAGTAGTAGAAAAAATAAATAAAAATGAAGGGGAGAAAGCTGTATGATTATTTTAACAGTTGATACTTTTGTACCGCTCATTATCATTTTTGCGATTGTGGCTATGATTGTCTTTGTCTTTGTCATGAGTCGTTATCGCAGATGTCCTGCAGACAAAATCTTAGTTATTTATGGTAAGGTTGGTAGAGGTACGGAAGGTGATTCACGTAGTGCTCGTTGTATTCATGGAGGTGCGGCATTTGTTTGGCCGGTAATTCAAGATTATAAATATATGGATTTAACTCCGATGTCAATTGAAGTAAATCTTACAAATGCTTTAAGTAGACAAAATATCCGTGTGGATGTACCAAGCAGATTTACTGTCGGTATTTCTACCGAAGTGGGCGTTATGCAAAACGCTGCTGAACGTTTATTAGGGTTAAGTCATAATGATATAAAGGCTTTGGCAAGCGATATATTATTTGGACAATTACGTTTGGTAATTGCGACAATGGATATTGAGGAAATTAATGCTGACCGTGATATGTTCTTGGCTAACGTTTCGAAAAACGTTGAACAGGAATTAAAGAAAATCGGATTAAAATTAATTAACGTAAACGTAACTGACATCATGGATGAATCAGGTTATATTGAAGCATTAGGAAAAGAAGCTGCTGCCAAGGCAATTAACGATGCTCGTAAATCCGTGGCGGAAAAAACCCGTGACGGTTCGATTGGTGAAGCCAATGCTAATCAGGAAGAACGTGTAAAAGTTGCCGAAGCAAACGCGGCTGCAGTTCAAGGGGAAAACGAAGCTAGAATCCTAATCGCAAACTCAGAGGCCAACCGTCGTGAAAAAGCCGCCATAGCGGAAAGAGTAGCGACCGCGGCTGAGAATGTTCAAAAAGCTAAAGCTTTGGAAGAATCATATTTGGCTGAAGAAAATGCCGAAATCGCTCGTGCAAAAAGAGAAAGAGCTACTTTGGAAGCTGATGCCATTGTTAAAGCCGAAATAGACAAACAAAAAGTGGAAATTGCGGCCGAGGCTGAAGCTGAGAGAATCAGACGTCAGGCTAAAGGGGAAGCCGATGCTATTCTGTTTAGGATGCAAGCACAGGCTGACGGTCTTAATGCTATCTTGACTAAGCAAGCGCAAGGTTTTGCCGAATTAGTCAGAGCAGCCGGAGGAGATCCACAAGCAGCTATTTCCATGATGATTACGGATAAATTGCCTGAACTTGTTAAGACACAAGTTGAAGCTATCAAAGGTATTAAGATTGATAAAGTAACTGTTTGGGATAACTTGGGCAAAGATGGTGACGGTTCGACATCAACCGCTAAATTCTTATCAGGACTGTTAAAATCATTACCACCGTTTGAGGACGTATTTAAGATGGCCGGAATGGAATTGCCAAAGTTCTTTAAAGGTAGTGAACAACAGGTTATCGAACAATCGGAAAAGCCTAAATCCGAAGTAGAAGAAACTGAAGAATAGTTAATTAAAACGTAAAGGTTAAAAACTTTACGTTTTTTTAATAAATAATGTTATTTGCATTTTTCGGCAAATTATCTTAAAATATAAGTAACAAACAAAAGGAAAGTGTGGTAGGGTATGTTACTTCAATTGTCAGTGGAAAATTTTAAGTCAATTAAAAAACCCATTGTCTTATCAATGGTAGCCGCAAAAGATGATACACATCTTTCATATCTTCATAATATAAATAATTATCAAATTTTACCATCATCACTTATTATCGGTACGAACGGTGCGGGTAAGTCTAATCTGTTTAGAGCCATAAAATATTTACAAGCTCTATTAAAAGCCGGGAATCATGATTTATTGGTTTATCCCCATCTATTAAGCGGAGATAAATCTCCAACTAAGATTGATATTCAATTTCTGGTTAATGAAAAAAGGATTGCTTACGGTTTTGATGTGCTAAAGAATCAGGTTGTGGGCGAATATCTATATGTAATTGATGATGAGGATGAAATGGTATTTGACAGAGAAGGCGAAAACTATGAATTTGGTTCTGTCTATCAGGAAGAATTTAATAATTTAGCCAAGGAATACGGTTCATTAAAAAAGCTGTTTTTACCGATTTTAACAGAGTACTGTGATAATCATCTATTTAAAGATATCTACCGATTTTTGACAGAAAATATCTATGTGATTTTATCCGACAGCTTGGACGATACCGCTTATTTTCAGGAAGCATTGGAACAATATAGAGAAGTGGGTAATCCTGAGAGAATCAATGAATTAATGAAGAGTATCGATATCGGTATAAATGAATTCGCATTAATTGGTAATGACATTATCGTAAAATATCGTAATATGGAAATTAATATTTTGGATGAATCCACAGGAATGAAAAAATTATTTACTTTATTAGTTTTATTAAGTGATGCCTTGAAAGACGGTAAAGTCATCTTATTTGACGAATTGGAAAGAAATCTTCACCATGCCTTTGTTTTATATTTTATTCATTTATTTAATGATCCAAAGATAAATACCAACAATGCCCAGTTAATCTTTTCGGCGCATCAGACACAATTACTCGACCTTACGATTTTTCGGAAAGATCAGATTTGGTTTATGGATAAAGATATTAAAACAATGATGACGGAATGTTATTCATTATATAATATTGAAAATGTAAATATTTCAGAAAATGTTGAGAAAGGGTATCTTTTAGGGAAATATGGAGCTACATTCGCATTTAACCATGGTGGGGTAAAGAAGGATGAAAAATAATCGGTTTGAATTATATAACAGAGAACAAGAAAAAAGAACGAAAAAAATTCGCTACCTTGATAAAGATGCCCAGGAAATAATTGATACCTTTAGAAATAACATTAATCGGATTAAAAAGCAATTTAAAATTGTCGATGGCTTACAACAGCAAAATAAAAGTGAAGAAGCCAACGATATTTTACGTTTTCAAATCGTTTACGCCATGAGTGCATTGGATTTCTTTATGCATGAATTATATGTGTTTAGTTTTCTGAAGATATTTAAGAATGAGATGCCTAAGACGGAGCGATATTTAGAATATAAAGTACCGTTGAAGTTAATAGAAAAGGCTTTATATGATGCGGAAAATATCGATACTTACTTAAAAGATGCTTTTATCGAACTTAACAGCAATTACACATTTATGTCATCTAGCAGGATTAAAGAATTATTAAACATGATCGCCGGAAATGATGAATTTAATGAAGCGGAAAGAAGATTAAAGAACAAACGTGTTATTAGACAACATATCCGTTTGGATAATTTAATCGATCATATTTATGAAAGAAGAAATAAAATCGCTCATCAGACGGATATTAATCATGGTGAAGATGACAAAAACATCATCACAATGGATGATGTCGAATATTATATCGATGTTATTGACAATTTTGTTGAGGAAATCTATAAAACAATATATATAAAATAAAAACGTGATAACAGTAACAATAACAAGTTTAGCCGGCTACTTAATAGGGCCGGTTATTTTTATTTTAAAAAAGTTCTTTGTCAAATGGTGTTGGTAAATAAATTTCCAATATCCTGACTTAATAGGTTTAAGCAGAAATGCTTAGACCTTTTTGCTTAT
>JAWLBU010000053.1:0-17887 GCA_041687555.1 Haloplasmataceae bacterium
GAAACATAATAGCCTATTCGGCGTGTTCTGATATTGTGATAGCCTTTAATCTCCTTGACATCTTTTATTATATCTTCTATCATTTTTAATTCATCGCTTGATAATGAGGTATCGATCAATTGCTTATACCCCGGAAGTAAAATATCGATTCCAACCTTGAGAATAAATAAACTGACCACAAAAGAAGCAATGGGGTCACACACGGCAAAATCCTTTCCTAATAATAACGCGAGCAATATCCCGATTAGTGCGGCAACTGAAGAGAAGGCATCCGATCGGTGATGCCAGGCATTGGCGATTACCGCTTCGCTTTTTATCCTTTTTCCAACAACTTTTGTGATTTGAAACAACAGCTCCTTTAAGACAATGGATGAAACAATGGCATATAAGACAAAAAACTTTGGCACCGCTAATTCCTTGTCATTAAAGAAAAAATCATATACATCAGTACCGCTTGATAGTAATAACGTAATGCTCAATAAAATGAGCAACAAACCGATAATTACCGCCGAAACGGTTTCAACCTTCCCATGACCGTAATTGTGTGATTCATCCGCCGGCTTTGACGTAAATTTAAAACCGACTATCACAACCACGTCACTGATAAAATCCGACAATGAATGGACGGCATCTGATATCAGTGCGGAACTTCCTCCGATAATGCCGGAAATAAATTTTAATATCACTAAAAAGATGTTGATAATCATCCCTAAAAAGGTAACTTTCATGGCACTTCTTTCTCTTCCATTCATTGTTTTCATAAATTCATTCCTTTCGATTATATAACTATTATTATACTATGCATATTAAGGAATACAATAAATGATGTTTTATTTTAAAAAATATTCGTTTCAAATGAAAACACTTATCATTTGACAGCTATAATTGAAAATAAAAAAAGAGTTTGTTAAACTCCTAATCCACTAGTGTCATTACCAGAAAATAAAAACCATTTTCCGACTTAAAATAATTTTCTATTATGAATCCGGCCTTATGATATACATTTATAGCCTGCTTATTAAAATCAAATACGGTTAAGCGAAATTGATTGACATTATATTTTTTCTTTAAAAAATTCAAACAACAATTTAAAAACGGATAACCGTATCTTTTCCCGATATATTCCGGTTTCAAGCCCAAACCGATATCAAGAAAATCTTTATTGTCATATATATGAAATTCATTTCCATAGGGTACCGTCGCCGCCTCACCCGCGCAATAAAACCCAATTAAATTGTTTTTCGTATCCAATACCGCATAATATTCCTTCGTAAGCAGTTCCTTTAATGTTTCTTCGTTTTCTTCAAGATTATAAATGGATAAGATTCCTTCATAGCGCCAGTTCATTATTTCCCTTGCATATTTCTCACTCATGTCGACAACTTTGTATGGCATAACTTTTCCCTTCTTTACACTTATCAATAAATAATTTAATTAACCTTTTATCGCCACTTCTTTCAGGGTGCCATTGTACACTTAAGACAAAACGGTGATTTTCACTTATCATAGCTTCAATAACACCATCACCCGTAAATCCGATAGGCCGTAATCCTTTCCCTAAATTTTTTATGATCTGATGATGAAAACTATTAGTGCAAACCTTTTTCCCAAACAAGTTTTCAAGAACAGAATTATTCGCAAAAGTCACTTCATGCACAGAATCATTTTCGGTAAAATTAAACTTTAACTGATCATGGATTATGTCATTATCTTTTTTATATTCGCTGATATCCTGATATAAAGAACCGGATAATGCCACATTAAGTACCTGATGCCCCCGACAGATTCCCAGTAGCGGTAAATCCTTATCCAAGGCTTTACGTACTAAATTAATTTGAAAACTATCCAGCAAATCATCAATTCCATAGGTAAAAGGGGAAACCGCTTCATTATATAATTTAGGATTTACATCGGCTCCACCGGGAATGATTATGCCATCAATAACATTCAATATATTATCAATATAATTATCATCATTAATAACCGGTATTCCAATAGGTATTCCACCGCATTCTTTCACACTGTTAATATAGCTAAAAGGTAATCGCATGTTTAGTTTGTTGCTGATATTATAATTTAACGAAGCTATCCCTATTAAAACCATATTTTACCCCCACTATTTTCCACACAATTATTATTCTATTTTATGAATTATCCGTTGTCAATATATACATTATTATTTTATTAAAGTATTTTAGTAGTGTGAATACATTTTTTTAACTGGGTTTAACACATATCCCGTTTAAGCATATAATTTAATGAAACATATAATAAGGTGGGATAAGTAATGTATAACAGAAATCATTTCCTTCCTGGTTTTGTCCCGATGCATAATCACAGTTTGCTAAAAATCACGTCGATTGAAGGCGGTCATGTCCACCAATTACTTGATATTACGGCACCTCCTACTCCGACAAATAACGGCAGTCATATCCATCATGTGGTAGGATTTGTGCTTTTTGAGGACGGACATATTCATCATTATGATGCTTTTTCAGGACCTGCCATACCGGTTGGTAATAATATGCATGTTCACTATTATAATTTTTACACAACAGTCGATAACGGACACCGACACCTGATTATGGGAATGGATAATCCTGCTTTGGGAATCAGATAAAAAACGGGTTAGAATAGCAAGGGCTATCCTAACCTTTATTTTTTTAAAGCTCTATTTCTTCACCTGGTCTTACTATAAGCCGATTAACCGGTCTGAATTTTTCCGCCATACTTTCATCGAATAACGCTTTGGGCTTCATATGAATCGGTATCACATGCCTTGCCTTAATCATGTTTGCACATTCGGTAGCTTCGATTGGATCCATGTTGTAAATTCCATCAATCGGAAGTAAAGCATAATCTAACCTATAATTTGGAAAATCAGCCATTTCCTTTGTGGTCGAAGTATCTCCCGCCGCATAGATTTTTAAACCGTCAACAGTGATGATATATCCGACACAGTTTTTCCTGTTATGATTTTTATTGTAGGCGGGTACGGATTCGATGTGTATTCCTTTAACGTCAAAACTCTGATAAATATTGTCAATTAAAGCGTCCTGATTTTGAATGATGATACAATCCTCTTTTTTTGCCACTAAGTCAATTTGATTATGATCACCGTGCTGATGAGTAACCAAAATGATATCCGCTAACCTTTCATAGCCTTTTCCCGCAAAGGGATCAACATAGATTACGACATTATCAGCGGAGGTTATTCGAAAGCTGCCGTGTCCCTGAAATAACAATCTGACCATCATTTCACTCCTTTCTCACAATTTTGTTTCACCGATAAAATAAATCCGACTAAGCTATTTATCAGAAGCGGCAGATGACATATTCCCATCCACCAGTATTCCGTGTTTAGGAAAAACCACGTTATCATGTTGATAACGCCAAACATCAGTCCGACAAACGAAGTAACCCTCAAAGTCACTGTATTGACATGAGGATAGTACAAGAAAAGAATCGCCAAGATTATCGGTGTCACCATGCAAAAGGTCAATCCCGATTCATTCATCACTATATCCCTAGCCGCGAAAAAAACCTTACCATCCCTGGCCGGCATCCAGAATGCGAATGATGCCAAAATAAATATAAAGATATTCCATATCCGAAATTTAGGTTCGGAAAAATCGTTCCGATTACGATAAAATTCATAAATCCAGGAACCAACAACAATTAATATTAACAGTATGTTACCGGTTAGAATGGCATATCCGTGGTTTGTTTCAACTGATATATTCTGAAAAACCATGATAAATGCCAATAAAATGATAAACAAAATCAGAGAATATTTCTTAAATTTGTTTTTCCATATCAATGCGCCGATTAACAAAAAGACAATCAAAGCCTTGGAAATCGGATAAAATAACACAATTTCATAAATCAGCGGTCTTTGCATTACCTCTTGTATCACACCGGATATTTCTTCCTGCCCTACCTGTTTTTCAGTGATGCTCGGGAGAAAAAAAACGATGATGCAGACTAAGTAAAACCACCACTTTTTTGTCAGTTTCTCTATCATAAAATTATCCTCTTATATATAAATTATTACATCACAATAATCATAACATACGCAAAATAAAAAGAAAATTATTCATTAATGTTTTTTACAACCGGCTTCCCCGCTTCTAGCAACACTTTATTTGCCAGCATGAATACCGTTTGGACAAACATCAGTATTCCGGTGACAATCAACAGGTATTCTATTTTGACATAATCGGCGACAGGACCGAAAAAGAGCATTCCCAGAGGCATCATACTGCTGGCTATCATTCCTAAAACGCCAAACACCCTGCCAAGGAAATCACCCTCAACTTTTTGCTGAAGCAGAACTGTCGCTGGTGTATTAAATATCGGTAACGTAACTCCAATTATAAGCATTAGTGCGGAGTAAATCCAAAAGTTAGGAACAATACCCAAAGCCACTGTGCATATAGCGATGATGAAATTGGAAAAGACCATTGTATGGATTTTATTATTGAAACCGGACCATTTGGTCATAATTATTCCGCCAAGCATCATACCCGCGGAAAAGGTAACTTCAATAGTGCTCAATCGCCATACATCATCACCGAAACTCCGTGCAACCTGTAAAGGTGTCAAAAACGCTAAAGGAGAAACAAATATTAAAAAGATGGCATTAAAGATGAAAAAAGTTCTGACATAGGCATGATTTAAGATATAATGCACTCCTTCGCGAAAATCACTGAAATATTCCGTTTTTTCCTTATCTAAGGCTTTGGCATGTGTGGCAACTTGAACAAAATTGATCAGAATAAAGATGGCAATTGCCGCCGTAACCACATCGATAAAAAATATTACCTCAATACTCGCAAAAGTCAATAAAGTTCCGCTTATCATCGGAGATATCAAGGTCACAAGTGCCTGCAAACTGCTGCTGGTCGCATTTACTTTCATCAATTTATCTTCAGGTACTAACTGCGGAAGTAATGCTCCGACTGCCGGCTGTTGAATGGCCCCGCCAAAAGATCGTACGGCAGAAGCCACAAAGAGTAACACCAAACTGTCATAACCGGCAATAAACACCAGTGCTAATATTAGTGTTGCTATCGCTATCAAAGAATCCGATAGGATAATCAATATTTTCCGATTAAATCTGTCAGCCCAGACACCGGTAAACGGTGCCATGATAAACATCGGAAAGAAACCGCAGATAATCGAGATTGTCATCATTATACCCGACTGAGTTTCAATAGTGATATACCAGGTAATGGCATACTGAACCAATGTGGACCCAAAGAAAGATATTATCTGACTTGATAAAAACAATACTGTATTCTTTAACCAGTTATTCATAAACTACTCCTTAATGTGTATTTTCCATATCATATGATGAAAATTCCTACCCCATAATCCTTCATAATAAATTGTGGTTCACCGAATTTCTTTTGCCAAATTTTCTGAGGTTTAAGTATATCCGAGTCTAATACAAATTCATAAATACCCTTGTTCTTTAATTCTAAGGTAATTTCGTCAATAAGTCTACTAGCCAAACCCTTTTCTTCGATAATTCGGATGAACGTATATTTATCGACTTCAGACATGTCTTTAAATATATTATTTGTACAACTATTAATTAATTCACCGGACGGTCCGTATTCTATCGAACCGACAATTTTATTATTATGTAAAGCTATTAAAAAATATCTCTCTTTTCCGTAAATGAGTCATCTTCTCCTTTATTTTCGCTTCAATTTCCTGTTCCATATTTGTTAAACCTTCACCGGCTATTATATCATGGACGACAATCCGAAAAAAAGCATTAATCTCCTTTACGTTTTCCATTCATGGTCTTCTGATTACAACATCATTCAACATTCTCGGATAATTTTTTCTCCAGCCATTCCTTTAATATGATCACATGATTAACCAATTCATTTTTCGCCGCATACAACAAAGTCACATTATTTTCACTGAGCTTATTTCTAACCAGACTTATAAAATTGATTGAATAATCATTAATTTCCAGTTCTTTGTAGTAACAGGATGCAAATTCATCCATCACAAGCAAATCGTGATGAAATTCTTTTCTTAATTTAGTTGATGGAGCAATTTCTTTTGCCCATAAATCAATTTGATCTCTTTCTTTACTTATACCTCTCGGCCATAATCTATCCACCAATATTCTGTAACCATCTTCCCTAACAAAAGGTTCATAGATCCTTTTTATTTTCAGTTCATACATAATTATCCCTTCTCTTACATAAAGAAGAGGAAGATTTAATCCTCCTCTAATTAATTTTAATATTTATCTTAATCCTTTATCGTATGGTATACCTTCAGCCTTAGGGGCTCTGGATTTCTTGGATGTAAATATAAGGACAAATAATGTGGCCAAATATGGAAGCATTTTATAGTAAGTCTGGTCTATTTTCAGAGCATCAAGGAATGGTATTAACGGAATCGAATATGCAACCGTGCGTAGAAACGCGAAGAATAGAGCAGCCAACATTATTCTTATTGGCTTCCATTGACCAAATATCATAACGGCAAGTGCTAAGAATCCGAAACCGGCCACTCCCGAGTGTCCGTTAATATTGCTGTCCAAGACTCCTACGGAATAAAAGAAACCTCCGATACCACCCAATATTCCTGAAATACCTACGCCACAATAACGAATAAAATAAACATTTATACCGACTGAATCAGCTGCGTGAGGATGTTCACCACAGGCTCTGAGTCTTAATCCAAACTTCGTTTTATAAAATATCACGGTAGCTATAAGTAATATGAAAAAGCCGATATACACCGTAATATATGTATTTCTAAAAAACATATCACCAATAACCGGAATATCTCCCAAACCAGGTACCTTTTTAATATACACCCTAACATTAGTCGTAATGCTGTCACTGTTATATTTCATTTTAGCATAAATTAAGATTGCTGCCGGAATAAGCATATTTAGGGCAGTTCCGCTTATTGTCTGATCCGCTTTCATATTAATTGAAGCATACGCCAAAAGCATTGAATAGAAAAATCCGGCCACGGCAGCTACCAACATTCCCCAAAGTAATAATACCTGAGGGTTTGTACCTGAGTTTTGCGTTAAAAGCACAAATAAACAACCAAAGAATGCACCAAATAACATTATACCTTCCAGTGCGATATTGACGACACCGCTCCGTTCACTGAACATACCACCGAGTGCTACTAAGAGTAAAGGAATTGCTACAGGAAGCATATTTTGGATTAAATAATAAAATGTATCCATATCTTTACGCCTCCTTGATTTCTTCATTAATTAAATTATTTGATTCAGATAAGGCATTTTTTCTTTCTCTGTGTTTTTTAAAGTAATTACTGATAGCATTATTAATCACTAAAGAGAACGCTGAAAAATAAATAATGATCGCAATAACCAAATCGATTATTTCCGGTTTATACCCCAAAAGGCTTGCAAGTGAGCCGCCCCTTTGAATATGCGATATAAATAATGCCGAAAAAACAATGCCCAAAGGATGCGAACTGCCCAATAAGGCAACGGCTATTCCGTTAAAACCATTTGCGGCTATTATATTTACCGGTTCATAGGTCATACTGCTTCCTTGTATGCTTGATGGCGCTAGGATGGCAAATGCCCCGCCCAGTCCGGCCAGACCACCGGCTATAACCATTGTGAGAATTGTATTCCGTTTGTAATTTATCCCTGCGTAATGACTGGCGTGTTTGTTATGTCCGGTAGCTATCAGTTCATAACCAAATGTTGTTTTATATAAAATTATGTAAAGAATAATTGCTATGACAACAGCTATATAAATTGAAATATTAACATTGGAATTTTCAATACCTAGTGACTTTAACTGTGCGGAAGCCGGCAGATATGCCGTTCTTACCGTAGTTGCATCATACATTTTGCCATTACTTTGAATAAGCATGTCCACAAGATACATTCCTATATAATTTAACATTATCGATGTGATAACTTCATTCACATTTAAATAAGCCTTTAGAATACCAGGAATCGATCCCCAAACTGCTCCGCCAATAAGACCTGCAAGAACACAGACTACCCAATGATAATTATCCGGTACTTTTAGCATAAATCCGGCATATAAAGCAAAAAACATTCCCATGGTGTATTGACCGGATGCACCGATGTTAAATAATCCCATTTTGAAGGCAAATCCCACCGCAAGACCGGTCATTAATATCGGTGTCGCATAATAGAACACATCACCTATTCTACTGAATCCCCCTAAAAGCATTCGAAGAAATCCGATAATCGAATTTTCCGGACGTGCGATAATCATCACAATAAAACCGAAAAGAAGACCCAAAGTGATTGCCAATAAGGTTGCTCTTAATTTATCGATCATATTCCTTACATTATCCATTTGTCTCACCCACTTCTGCCGTGCGCTTACTTCCTGACATATATAGACCCAACTCTTCTACGGTGATAGTTTTCGGGTCAAGCTCCCCTACAATCTCTCCCTCATAAATAACCAGAATTCGGTCACTCAAATTCATTACTTCATCCAGTTCAAGAGACATCAACAATACGGCTTTGCCCGCATCCCTTGCTTCTACGATTTGTTTATGAATAAACTCTATGGCACCGACATCCAGACCACGTGTAGGTTGAACAGCTACCAATAATTTACATTCTTTGTCAAGCTCACGGGCTATTATCGCTTTTTGCTGATTACCACCCGACATACCCCTGACTTTTGTGACAGGTCCTAAACTACTGCGAATATCATATTCTTTAATTAATTTATTTGCATACTGTCTGACTTTTCTTTTTCTGATAAACCCCAATTTCTGAAATAATTTTTCCCAATAACGCTGCAATACAAGATTTTCTTCCAACGTATAATCTAATATTAATCCATGTTTATGACGATCTTCAGGAATGTGACTCATTCCTAACTTAGACCTAGTTCGTATAGGTGCTTTGGAAATATCAACACCGGCTATCTTAATCCGTCCTTTTTTTAATTTTTCCAAACCGGTAATAGCCGATACTAATTCAGTCTGTCCGTTACCTTCGATACCGGCGATACAGACTATTTCTCCGGCCCTGACCTCAAACGAAACTTTTTCAACCGCATTTTTCTTACTAATCTTGGAAGGTACATAGACATCGTTAACAGATAGTACCACTTCACCAGGTGTTGCATCCTTTTTGTCTACTTTAAAATTAACATCCCTACCTACCATCATTTTCGATAATTCTTCTTTGGTAGTATTGCATATTTCCACGGTACCTTTGCATTTTCCTTTTTGCAATACCGTACAACGGTCGGCAACAGCCATAATTTCATTTAATTTATGAGTGATAAATAAGATTGATTTACCTTCCTTGGCAAATCCTCTCATTATTTCCATTAATTCTTCAATCTCCTGCGGAGTCAAAACTGCGGTAGGCTCATCAAATATTAATATTTCATTATCACGGTACAGCATTTTCAAAATTTCCACCCGTTGTTGCATACCGACTGAAATATTTTCTATAACAGCATCAGGATCGATTTGTAAACCATATTGCTTACTTAGAGCCACCACCTTTTCCCTGGCTTCTTTTTTCTGTATAAAACCCATTTTATTAGGTTCAACGCCTAGAATAATATTTTCCAGAACAGTAAAAATCTCAACCAATTTAAAATGTTGATGTACCATTCCGATTCCCAAATCGTTGGCATCATTTGGATTGTTTATTTTCACAACCTTACCGTTCTTCCTTATCTCACCTTTTTCAGGTTGATGCAGACCAAAAAGAACACTCATGAGTGTTGATTTTCCTGCTCCGTTTTCTCCTAACAGAGCATGTATTTCTCCTCTTTTTAACCTAAGAGTGATATCATCATTTGCGATTATACCCGGGAATTCTTTTGTTATGTTGAGCATTTCAATAATGTAATCTTCCACTACTATCTCACCGCCACTTTATATAATAAATAAAATAATAAGGAGGAGAGGTATTTGCCTCCCCCCCTATAGGCATCACTTATATAAAATTTGCCTAATTCTAGGTAATAACAATACTTTTTATTATCTTGTTGTAACAGATACTTTAACTAATGATAATCCGGTTGTCAATTCTGTGGCTGTTGCTATTCCATCTTCATCTGCAACAGTGATTGAGCGAATAGGGTCAACCGTACCGTCTACTAGTTTAGCAAATATAACGTCATAAGCAGCTTTGTTGAAAGTTGTAAATCTGTCAAATGCATTACCATCTGGATCATCGATTACGGTTGTAGGTAAACCTACACCATCGTTAGCAGCGTTGAAGGTTGTTGTTTTTCCAGAATAAGTACTCCAACTGTCTGTCTTATAAATTGATTCTAAAACAGCAATTACTGAAGGACCAAGACCCTTAGTTGCAGATGTAATAACTGTAGTGCTATCATATCTTTGGTCTACGTCAACACCGATAACCTTTTTACCGGCTTCTGCCGCAGCACTCATGACACTCTTACCTACTGAACCTCCACATGCAAAGATAACTTCTGTTCCTTCTTGATACATAGCTTTAGCAGTATTTTTATTTGCATCATTTTCATCAAAGTTTCCGGTATAGTGATAAGTTACGGTAATGGCACCGTCAGCTAACCCAAGTTCCTCGGCAGCATCTTCAGCACCTTGTAAGAAACCATAACCGAAAGCCTGAACAGCAGGTACTGCCATTCCACCCATAAAGCCTAATTTTCTCATTCCATCTTTAACTGCTGCATAACCGGCAAGATATCCTGATTCTTCTTCGGCATACACGATACTAGCCACATTACTTTTTGTTTCAAATTTTGAATAATCAGCTGTATGAGGTGCACCATCTAACAAGATGAACTTAACATTTGGATATTTTGTTTGGGCATGATAAACCGGTACTTCAAACAGAAAACCTGGTGTAACTATTACTTTAGCTCCGCCTTCAACAGCAAGATCGATAGCTTCCAAATATCCGTCATTAGTTGCTTCTTCTGGTTTAATATATTGGTGTGAAATTTTATTTGCTTTCGCAAATTCTACAACACCTTCCCAAGCACCTTGATTAAAGGACTTATCATCAATATTTCCTTTATCTGTTATGAGTGCGATTTCGAATTTTTCACTCTTCTTAAACAATTCACAACCAGTCATGAGAATTGCTAAAAAGGAAAGAGTAAATAAGACAACAAAAATTTTTTTCATACATATTCCTCCCATAATTTGCACGACTATAGTCGCTAGTTAAATTATAACATTTGTTCCAAAGTTTTCCAACAAAAATTATCATATTGTTTATCTTTATTCCTTATTTAACATAAAAAAAGAGATAATCTTATGGATTTATCTCTAATTAAACTATCTGTGCTGGTCAAATTGAATTGGATTCCACTTCAATTAGAAAACTCCCAGGTCCTTCCAATATGCATCGATATTTACTGATATTTCCCATATTTTTTCAATATTATCGATATTATCGGCATATTTGGGATAAACGTTTTTATCAAATATCTGTTTAATTGACTGTATAAGTCCATTTGAATAACGGGATGATTTCATAACCGTTCTGTCATCATTAATTAATTTTCCCGTAATATCCTTGAAATCATCAGATGTGCATATATGATAATAAGTATCAGCCATAGTTTCAGCAGGTGCGCTAAACATATTTTGAATTCTTGCTGCCAATCCCCATAACGGTTTAAATTTCTTAATTGATTCTTTGGATATTTTTATCGCCGGAATCTGCACGGAATTTACTTTAATCATATCACCTTTAAATACTTCAGCCATCTTAAAGGTTAACATCAATAAGGCCATTTTTGAATCCCCATACATTTTATAGGAGCTGTATTTCCTAGTATCCTTATATTCACCGCGTAAATTAGCAAAATCAATTTTCCGTTTCGGATCAAAGAAATGCCTGATATTAGTGGAACACGCATGTAAGACTCTGGCATCACAGGATTTTTTTAAATGGTCACGCAATAAATTGGTCATGAGAAATGGTCCAAATGTATTAGTCGCAAAAGTTAATTCATAACCATCACAGCTTAACTGATATCTTTTCTCACCATGATTAAAAAAACCGGCGTTATGAATTAAGATATCCAAATGATCATATTTGTTCATAAAATTATCGCAAAATTGCCTGACAGATGAAAACGAAGATAGATCTAATTCTAGTAAATCCAACCTATTATTATTTGTTAATTTAATTATTTCCTCTTGCACAATTTTGCTCCTGGCAAGATTGCGGCAAGTCATAATGACCGTATAACCCTCATTACAGAATTTAACGGTAGCAGCCTTACCGATTCCGGAATTGGCTCCGGTGATAATCACTATTTTATCTACCATAGTATCCCCTCATCATTTATCATTAAATTCATTATACTATTTTATTTATAAAATATAAATATAAAAAGAAATTTAAGTTATACTCTTATAGACCCGCGAAATCCTCTTACTCCATAGTAAGAATCCGCACCGTTATGATAGATAAACACACGACCGTAACGATAGTCACCAAAAATCGCCCCACCGAGTTTTCGAACTTCGGATGGTGTTTTCAGCCAGCTCGATGTTTTCATGTCAAAATGACCAAGCGCTTGAAGCTTTAGATATTCCTCTTCCGTCAAAATTTCTACCCCCATGTCACTAGCCATATCCATCGCACTGGTCACCGGTTTATGTGCTTTCCTTGACTCTAAAGCCTCACGGTCATAACAGATACTTCTGCGCCCATTAGGACTTTCGGGGGAACAATCATAGAAAAGATATTCCGCTGTCTCCTCATCAAATCCGACAACATCCGGTTCACCGCCGGTTCTTTCCATTTCTTTAAGTGACCACAGTTTATCACTTCTTGCTTCTAATCTTTCCTTGATTTTTGACCATTCTAAAGTCTCATGACGGTTCATGTTCTTCTTGAAACGCTCTTCCAATATACTTAGGATTTTTTCTCGTCCGTCCATTGTCAGCTCATTTTTACCATTAGTCACTAAAATCACCTCTATTTTATTAAATAGTAATACATTATTAAGTTTACTCAAGGATATAAAAAATACTCCCCCATTAATTAATAATAAGGGAATATTTTTATATGCTAATTATTTAACTTCATTATACTTGATACCTTTATATAAGGCCACCGTGATATCAATTATGCAACCGAATACACCAATCCCAACAACCCAATTAATTATTCTGCGATAATCAAACGATAGATTAGGTTTTTTAACGTCAAGAGTATTTGTGATATCAGTTATTAAATTAAGGTTCCAGATATCAGGATTACTGAATACGATCACAAATATTACGGTTGATACGACAGTCAGGATGGTATATATAACTGATAATTTTAAATTCCATCTGCCAAATACCAATTTTAACACTTCTTTTGTGATGTTTAATAAGGATAGGATGACAACGATTAATTTCAAATATCTAATCGCATTGTATTCAAAAATAGGAATAACTGCGAATCCCTCATCACCCTTTGGTATGTAAACAGCGAATAATTCCGAATAAAACAAAACGATAAACGCTGTGGCGAAAATAATACCGAAGATGGTTTCACCACGTGATATCACAGCTTTTTTATTTGGAACAGGCGGTAAATTTTTAAGACTGAATTTCCCCTCATCCTTTAAATCAACTTTCTTATATTCGAATAATGCGAAAATCAGGGTTACCCAAGTAAAGGTATGTACGGCCGCTGATATCAGTAACGGAATATAACCCGTCAACAATTTTGTCAAGTCATCCTCAAAGAATATTCCGACAATGACTGAAATGGAACAACCGATTAAAACGATGATCATTACTACTTTTAAAGTAAAAATATAATCATTAAAATATTTCGGACCGATTAAGAAACGAGTTTGTTCGCGGTATTTATCAGCTAATATACTAGGCTCCCCCAATTCCAACAATACCTTTTCCAACTTAATTTGTTCATTTTCACCTTCAGCACTTTCCATCATATCATCAATAAGAATTCTGATTTCCTTTTTGATTTCTTCTCTTTGCTTTTCCGGTAATTTACTGACAACCGCATAAATATAACGTTCTTTTAAATCCATCTTTTATTCTCCTTCATTAATAAAATTTTTCATAGTGCTTACAATTTCAATCCAATAGCTACATAATCTTTTGTATATTTTTCGACCAAAATCACTTAGTTCATAATATTTTCTAGGCTTATTTGAATCAGTATCCCAAGTGCTGACTAATAACTCCTGCTTTTCCAACCTTCTTAATAATGGATACAAAGTACTCGGATCGATTGTCAAACCTTTATTTTCTAATAACTCAACCAAATAATAACCATATTGCGGTCTGTCAAGCTGACTCATGACACTTAAAATAATCGTACCCCTCCGTAATTCCAATACCAAGCTTTCAAATAATTCTTCTTCTTTTGTCATTGACATCACCTCTGTATTTATTATACTGTATGTAATACACTATTGTCAATATTATAATATTTAATATTTAAAATTATGTGCTAATTTCAACTAAAATAAATAAAAAATCTCCATACTTCCAGTATGAAAAATTATATTTCTATATTACCGTTTTATTCACGATTGCGACAAATTGATCGATTTCTTCTTTAAATTGATTAAAATCTTTATCAGTTACTCTGTAATTAAAAGTATACTTGACCTTGTTCTTCTTATTATAAATCCATAATTCCGTCATACCAACAGGTTCATTTTCAATAAGCGTGGATAACTTAAATCTTTCAGGTTTATGTTCACCTATTTCAATTTTCATATAGTTTCCTTTCTATATAATAAAATAAAAAATTATCATGAAAGGTGGATAAATACTACTTATAATTAAAAGATTTGTTTTATTTAAATAGTAAAATCAGTATATTTATGATTAGGTAAAAAAAATTAATAAAAATAAAAAAACTTAAGTAATAGCTATATGTTATCTAGTCCTATTTCTGCTCTCTTCAATAGCTTGATGCATGTCCGTAAAAAATACACTATAGCGAAGTGTTTTTTCAGGTATTTTTGTATATCCCGCACGCAGTGATAAAGCAATCTTCTGACTTTTATATTCCACCGTCTCGCCATTTCTGCACAAGACCTTTTCCGCTAGCTTTTCAGTTTCCTTAAGATCCATTAAACCTGAAACCAAAGCAAACTCATCTCCGCCAATCCTAAACATCAGCATATTATTATCTCTTGCCTCATCAATTCTTTTTGCCGCTTCAATTATTACTAAATCCCCTGCTTCTCTGGAAATATTATTAATAGGCGACATATTGACAATGTCAAAACAGATGACATATGTGCCTTTCATACTTTTAAACATATCATATGCATCAGCTATTTCTACTTTTTTCCTGGCCATTTCTTCATCACCTCCCTCTTCAAAACGATAGTCTATTTTCGGAAAAATATCGGAAAATCGCCAATGTTTTTTGTATGATGAAGGTGTTTCATTCCATACCTTCCTAAATGCTCTGCAAAATACTTCCGGTGAACTAAACCGATACTTATGGGCAATTTCAATAAATGATAAATCAGTATTTAAAATATCCCTTGCCGCAAGAGAAATCCGTCTTTTATTTATATATTCCTTTATGCTTTTTTTAAGTGCAAGACGAAATAACTTCTGCAAACTTGAAAGTGATACAAAACAATAATCCGCTACCATCTGACAACTTATTTCCTCACATATGTTATCCTCTATATAATTGATTGCATCAGTCAGTATAAAAAAGTTTTTCATAACCTCACCACCGATTTTGCTTAATTATAGTTTCAGTATACCATCTTATCCGTCCATCTTCTTGACCTTTTGAGCATAAAATTAAAAAATAAAATAATAATCCCTTAAACAAAAGTCTAAGGGATTATATTTTTCATTTATTACCTATTTTAACAATTCTTTGTATTTATTATGAGTTTTTCATGACGATATTTTCAAGGAAGTTTGCCACATTTTCACATGTGTCACAGCATTTTTCCAAACTTTCATATATCTCTTTCCAAACCAGTAATTTAATCGGATCGGCTGTTGTTCTAAATAATTTTCTCACACCGTTCATAAAGAGACTGTCGGCGAATTCTTCCAAGCGATTTACTTCAATAATTATTGAATGTAGTTGTTTGGATTTTTTGTAATTTTCAAACTCCACCAAAGAATTAATCAGCGCTTTGCAGCATTTTTCGATTACTTCGGAAAATTCGATAAATTCTTGTGGAATTGCTTTTAAATTATACATACTGATATTAATCAGAACATCCTCGATTGCATCCGTCACATCATCGATCATTTCCGATAAATGAACAATATCTTCCCGATCAAGGGGAGGAAGAAATTCCTTAGCCAGACGGTTAAATAAATCATGTTTGGCGATATCTGCGGAATGCTCAACTTCATGCATGATTTTTAGTTTTTCATCAAAATTTACAGTGGTAAAATTATGTAGTGTATGAATCAAGATTTCCGTTGCTTTCAGTGAATATTCAGCTAATTGCGTAAAAGTTTTAAAATAAGAGTATCCTTTATTTTTCATAATCTAATTTTCCTCCGCTTTAGAATAATTTCATAAAAATCATGGCCATCAGATACCCTACAATCCCGCAACCGGGAAAGGTAAGAATCCATGTTGAGACCATATCTTTAACAACACTCCAATTTACTGCCGATATATTTTTAGCCGAACCTACTCCCATAATCGCTGTTGTTTTGGTATGAGTCGTACTGACGGGTAATCCCCAAACAGAAGCAATTAAAAGACTCATTGCTCCGGCTAAATCCGCAGAAAAACCCTGGTATGTCTCTAATTTAACCATTCCCATTCCGACGGTTTTTATGATCCGATAACCTCCGATTGAAGTTCCCAAAGCCATAACTCCGGAACATAAGATCATTAACCAAATAGGGATGATAAAATCAGATACATTGCTTACACCGTTTGCCAGAAAAATACCGAGCATAAAAACACCCATAAACTTTTGACCGTCTTGCGCGCCATGCATGAAAGCCATCGCAGCACCGCCTACAACTTGGGCATCCGCAAAAAAAACTTTGGTTTTTCGTTTATCAGTTTTTCGAAATAAGAAACCGATGACCTTGACAATAATATAACCTAAGCCAAAGCCAATCACTGTCGATAAAAATAAACCATAAATCACTTTTATCCACTCATCGGCGTTAATTCCCGATAATCCTCTCTGAACCGCAATTGCTGCTCCGGATATTCCGGCAATCAAAGCATGACTTTCACTTGTTGGAATTCCAAAATACCAAGCGGCGGTTGCCCACAGAACAATCGCAAATAACGAGGCGCTTAATGCGACGAGGGAATTTTGCGTATTTTCACCGAAATCCACCATATTATAAATCGTTTGAGCCACGGTCGCATTAATCATCGTCATCACAAACACACCGAGAAAATTAAAAATAGTCGCCATGATTATTGCTTTTTGCGGCGAAATTGACCGAGTGGAGATACATGTAGCAATTGCATTAGGCGCATCCGTCCATCCGTTTACTAAAATGACACCAAGAGTCAAAATGACGATCGTAATTAAACCAGGGTTCGAAATTAATTGTGGTAAAAATTCTTCTAAAGGAATTGTCATTATTTTCCTCCAATATCTTTTCAACATAATAAACTTATTAGTAGGTAACGATTATTTACCATCACATAATTAAAAATAACATCATTTGCTTAAAAAAAAAATATGATTTACAAAATCTTAACATTAAGATGAAAAAAAGAGCTCTTTCTATTATTATCTATATAATAATTTAAAATTATCACATGGAATTAAAACCATATTCATGATTTAATACTATATGGTTATCTTTTTTTATATCGGCAATATTCCTCCTTGTTATTTTATTAATATTATTATAGATTACATAAAATATATTCATTAATAATTATGGG
>JAWLBU010000054.1:0-17570 GCA_041687555.1 Haloplasmataceae bacterium
TAGAAATGATAAATCCTGTAAGTTATAATATAAATACAGGATTTTTAATTATAGTACTTTTGTGTATAAACATAAAAGGGTGGTATCAATATGAATATATATAAAGAAATGGTTTTATTAAGGGATACAGGCACTAATACTTTTAAAGATAAGACAAGCGATATAGATTTTATTAAATTTAATAATAATGAAGTAATGATAAAATTTTATAATTCAAGTACCTGTTATACATATAAAAGAAATAATGTCGTATCATTAAAAGACCCAAAGGTTATTGATATTACAAATACAATAGTGTATATTGATGATTTAGTTACTGACAATATTAAACTGTTGTTAGATTTTGGTTATTATATTAGAGTTTTCGATAAAAACAATCTAAGCACAACATATCATAAATCAAGAATAAAAATATCAAAAATATATGATGACTGTAATAATATTTTTACTTATTTAAAAAAATTATCTAAATATTTTCAAACAGATGAGGGACTTCTGCCATTATATCTACAATATGATAAAATAAATAGAATAAGTGAAGACAGTGTTTTAGCTACCTATTTATCAAAAAGACCTATAATTAATCATAAAATGATTAATAAAGTAATATTTCCCTTTGGCTTAAATAAGAGTCAAAAAATTGCTGTTGAAAAAGCTCTTACTAATCAAATAAGCATTATAGAAGGTCCACCCGGTACAGGCAAAACAGAGACTATTTTAAATATTATTGCCAATATTATTTGTCAGGGAAAAACAGTGGGTGTGGTATCAAATAACAACTCAGCAATATCTAATGTTCAAGAAAAATTGACGAAAAATGGTTTTGGGTTTATTACCGCATTATTAGGAAATACAAGTAATAAAGAATCATTCTTTAATGATGTACAATTTAGTAACTATAATATAAAAGAATGGGAAAGTCTATATAAAAATCGATTTAATTTAGTAAATGATTTAGATTATATAGCTCGGAAATTAAATCTATTTTATGATTATAAAATTAAGATCGCTAAATTAACCGATGAGGTTTCAAAATATAAAGTTGAACAAATGCATTTTATTAATGCAGTAAATATAAATAATAAATCATTATCAAAATATAGTTTTAAGAAAAACTGGAAAAGTTCTGAATTAATTAAGCTAATTTTTTATTTTGAAGCTAATCCATTTAAAATGCATAATATTTTGAATAAAATAAAAATGTTTTTTAAATATGGAATAAGAATTTCAAAATTTTCATCCGTACTTATAGACTTGTTAAAAATTGAGTATTATAAAGTAAGTATAAGGGAACGTGAAAATGAGATTGATAAATTAAATATAATGTTAAAAGATGTTGAATATGAAAAATTAATAAAAGATTACCAATCTATATCCTTAGATTTATTTAGAGCAAACCTCTATAACAAATACAGTTCTTTAACCAATTGGGATTATTCAATCAAGGGTTATAAATACAGATTTAATGACTTTATTAAACAATATCCAGTGATATTAAGTACCACACATTCGATATTAAACAGTGTACCGGAAAACTACTTGTTTGACTATATAGTAATTGATGAGGCATCTCAGGTAGATATCGTAACTGCTTCCATAGCATTGGCTTGTTGTAAAAATGTAGTAATAGTAGGTGACGTAATGCAATTATCACCTATTGTATCAAGCCAAGCAAGTGTTATTAGTGATGAATTATTTGTAAAATTAAATTGTCATCATGCCTATAATTATAGTAAATACAGCATTATTCAGTCATTTATGGAGTTATATGGAGTACAATTACCTAAAACCTTATTAAATGAACACTATCGTTGCCATCCTAAAATAATTGGCTTTTGTAATGCTAAGTATTATGATAATCAATTAGTTGTTATGACAAATGAAAAAGAAAATGATAATCCACTTAAGATCTATAAAACAGCTCCGGGAAACCATGCAAGAAAGGACCTAAGCGAAAATGATAGTGGATGGTTTAATTTAAGACAAATTGAAGTAATTAAAGATGAGGTTTTGTGTAATTACAGCAATTATCATGAAGTGGGTATTATATCACCATACAGAAGACATGTCATTGAGACTAATAAACGATTAGACCATGCAGGGTTAGAAGTTGATACAATACATAGATTTCAAGGTAGGGAAAAAAAGACAATTATTTTTACTACAGTAGCCAATAATATTACTCCTTTTGTTGATGATGCTAACTTAATTAACGTTGCAGTATCAAGGGCGGTAGATGAATTAATTGTGGTCACTTCTCATGAATTATACAAAAAACATGGAAGCAATTTGGGTGATTTAATAAGATATATTGAATATAATTCACCGGATGATGCAATAATTGAAAGTAAAAAAACTTCCGTATTTGATTTGTTGTATAGTGATTATTCAAATTATTTATTAAAATTTATGAAAAACAGTAAAAAGGTTTCTGAATATTCGTCTGAAAATCTAATGTATAATGTCATAGATGAAGTACTAAACGAATCCCAATATAAGGGTTTTAGTTGTGTACTTCATGTTCCGTTAAGTGCAATTATCAGAAATACTGATAAGCTTACTGAGAATGAAATAAATTTTACCTTTCATCCATGGACACATGTAGATTTCTTAATTTACAATAAATTAGATAAACAGCCAGTTTTGGTTGTTGAGGTAGATGGTTATTCATATCACAAAAACATTAAGCAACAAAAAAGGGATAATATGAAAGATGAAATATTAAAAAAATATAATATTGATATTTTACGGATTTCAACTAATGAAAGCGGAGAAAAGGATAGGTTAAAACAAAAGTTAGATACAATAATCTTATCCAGTTAAATTTTAATTTTTTATATTTTAATACTTATATTTGTGATGGCCACTCTTACTAATATAGTTTATAATTAAAACATATTTATTTTTAAGGGATATTGATATCAAGCTAAGGTAGCGGGAGGATAATATGGCAATATATGACTGTTTGATTGTTGATGATGAAGAAGCATTATCACTCAGCACATGTGAATACTTTAATATGTTTGGGATAAAGACATTTTGGGTGAAGGACAAAAAGTCATGTTATGAGTTTTTTTTGCATAACAGTACTGATTTGATTTTATTGGATATTAATCTGGGGGATAGCTCGGGTTTTGAAATATGTAAAAGAATCAGATCAACTTCCGATACTCCTATTTTGTTTATCAGTGCGAGGAAAAGCGATGATGATGTGTTGCTTGCACTTAATATCGGCGGGGATGACTATATTCAAAAGCCATATTCGTTAAGTGTTTTACTGGCTAAGGTTAAGGCCGTTTTAAAAAGGTATCGCGGTAATGCTGAAAGTACTGTTAGATTTGGTAATTTTACGATGGATTTAAAGACGTTAAAATTGATGAACGGTGATGAAGAAATTAAGTTAAAAGCAATGGAATTTAAGTTGCTTGCCTATTTGGTCCTCAATAAAAACCGGACGATCTCCAAGGAAGAATTATTTGAAAAGGTATGGGGGGAGGCAATTACCGGGGATGGTACGTTAAATGTCCATATCCGGAAATTACGTGAAAAGATTGAGGATAATCCCAATGATCCGCGTTATATAAAAACAGTATGGGGCTTGGGGTATATGTTTGAATTATAGGAGTCTGGAATGAATATTAAAAGACTGATATTTGTTAATTTTATGATTTTAACACTTAGCTCATTTCTTCTTTTTTATGCTTTTAAAGACAGAAGCGAAGCAAAACTAAATATGATTGAGGTAAATGATATTCTCCAAACCATAGGACAAAACTGGGATACATTAGGGGATAAGCCTTTGCCTGATTTAAACTATGATTTGGAATATGTTGTGCTTGATAATGAAAACAATATTGTGGCGGCTACCAAATCAGGCTTGAATACTGATATAAATTCGGCCATTATTAACCGTGATACAATCATTGACATTGAAGTTAACAATACTGTTTTGGGAAAACTGATTATCTATAATGATACAAATAATATTTGGCAAAGATATAAGAGTAATTTATTGACTTTTACCGTAGCGATTATGGTTTTTGAAGCAATTTTATGTTTGCTTTATGGTTTATATATCAACAAAGTTATTTTTCACCCGTTTAAAAAATTACGGAGATTTGCGAAAAATGTGGCCGAAGGGAAACTTGATTTTCCTCTGGAAATGGATAAAGGAAATAAATTCGGTGTATTTACGGAAAGCTTTGATTTGATGCGGGAAGAATTAAAAAAAGCCCGTGAAAGCGAAAGAAATGCCAACAGAAGCAAAAAGGAGCTTGTCGCGCAACTGAGTCACGATATAAAAACTCCCGTTGCCTCAATAAAAGCCGTGACGGAAATCATGTCGGTAAAAAGTCAAAATGAATATGAAAAAAAACAATTGGAGGTTATTAATACAAAAGCTGATCAGATTAATGATTTGATCACGAATATGTTTAACGCAACATTGGAAGAATTACAGGAATTGAAAGTTACGGTTACGGAGCAATCAAGCCAGATCATTGAAGATTTAATAAATGAAGCTGATTACAAAAAGTTGGTTACCATAACTTGTGCTAATCACTGTATTGTTAATATCGATACCTTGCGTCTTTCACAGGTAATTGATAATATCATCAGTAATTCCTATAAATATGCCAATACCCCAATTGATGTGTCCATAACGATAGAAAGACAATATCTTGTGATAACCTTTAAAGACTATGGAAAAGGGGTAACCGACGATGAAGTCCATTTAATCTTTAATAAGTTTTATCGGGGTCATAATTCCATTGATAAAAGCGGGTCAGGTCTGGGGTTATATATATCTAAATATTTAATTGAAAAGATGTCCGGGGAAATAATGTGTAAAAATCTCTCTGACGGGTTCGCCGTAATAATAAAATTATTAATTTTATAAAATAAATATTTAAGAATTGGTTAAGAATTATTTAAAGACTTGCTAAGATATAAATCGTATAATAAGTATGTAAAAAAACATACTTATTTTTTGTGAAAGGTAGGAATATATCATGAGTAATGTTTTAATAACGACAAATAAATTATGCAAAACTTTTTCAAACGGTGGAATTCAGCAACATGTGTTGAAAAATCTTGATTTAGAGATATATGAAGGTGATTTTACCGTTATTATGGGCTCGTCGGGAGCCGGAAAATCAACACTGTTATATGCTTTATCCGGAATGGATAAACCTAATTTAGGTTCCATAAAAATCCATGATACGGAAATTACAAAACTATCTAATGATAAGCTGGCGGTATTTCGTCGCTTGAATTGCGGTTTTGTATTCCAGCAGGTGTTTCTTCTTGAAAACATGAGTGTATTGGATAATATATTAATTAGCGGTCTATTGGTTAATAAAAACCGTAAGGCAATTTTAAAAAAGGCTAAAGAGCTATTGAAATTGGTCGGATTAAATGAAACTGTCTGGGATAAATTTCCTAACCAGTTGTCCGGAGGAGAAGCGCAACGGGCAGCTCTTGTACGGGCAATAATAAATGAACCAAAGTTGATATTTGCCGATGAACCTACCGGTTCGCTTAATTCCGCATCGGGTACCGCCGTGTTGGATGTTTTAACGGAATTAAACAATCAGGGACAAAGTATCATAATGGTAACCCACGATTTAAAATCAGCGAGACGTGGTAATCGTATTCTGTTCATGCGTGACGGAGTAATTAACGGTATTTGTGATTTAGGTAAGTACAAAAGCGGTGATGCCAACCGTCATGAAAAGCTGAGATCATTTCTTCAGGAAATGGGGTGGTAGTATGAAAAAACTATTCATGCTAGCTTTAGCCAATATCCGAAAAACAAAGGCCAACACCGTGACGATGCTAATATTGTTCGCCATAACAACATTGTTGTTAAATGCCGGGTTGCTTGTCCTAATTAATTTCGGTGGTTTCTTTGCGAAAACGATTGCCGAATTAAATACATCCGATGCCTTTTACATTGTCTCAGAATCTAAATATACTAAAGAAGTGGATGACTTTATTAAAGAAAATGAAAATGTAGAGAAAATGCAACAGGAAAAGATAATTTGGGCAAAAGCCGAAATTGAATTTCAGGATGAAATCCGCCCCAGAGTAACGATCTTAAAAAATGCAGATTTAAGTCGGGATTTATCAAAATGGAAGTTTGTCGGAAAACATTTAGATTCAAGTGACAACTCGGTTTATTTACCGCAGATATTTCATAAAAGCGGCGGGTATAAATTGAATGATAATTTAGAGATAACAATTAAGGATCAGAAATTCTCATTTATCATAAAAGGATTTTATGAGGATATTTACTTTAGTTCTTTTGAAACGGGTGTTATAGGTTTATATTTCCCTGAAGAGACCTATAAAAAGATTTCGGAAGAACTGGATGAATCATACAATGCTAGACTTGTATATGTTAATTTAAAAGAAATCAATAAGGATGTGGAAACGGGAATTAGAGAATTATCAGGTGCCAAACCCATTTCATCAACTGGTGATATAAAAGAAACCATGTTCAGTATGGATGTTAAATTAGTATCATTAACCAGAACGTTTATGGCAAACGTTACATCAGCAATGATGGTAATGTTTGCGATGATTATAGGCGGAGTCTGCCTGCTTGTCATAAGGTTCAGAATTCACAATACCATCGAAGAAGATATGATGAAGATTGGTTCATTGAAAGCAATGGGATATACATCCGGACAAATTATTTCATCCTTTGTAATTCAGTTTTTCACAATAGCCTTTTTCGGAAGTGTTTTGGGAATTGCGATGTCTTATATATCAATACCGGTACTGTCCGATGTATTTGCCCAGCAATCAGGACTGACATGGGTTCAGGGTTTTGACGCAAATATAAGCAGTGTTACCATTATTTTTGTTATCACAATAGTTGTATTAGTGACATACATAACATCAAGGAGAGTAAATAAGCTTAATCCGATAATTGCCCTTCGTGGTGGATTAATCACTCATAGCTTTAAGAGAAATTATTTACCGCTAAAAAAAGCCAAAGGTAATTTATCTATAATACTGGCTTTAAAACATATCTTCCATAATCTTAATCAAAGTATTATGATTATCATTATACTGATTGTGACATCATTTGCGGGAACGTTTGCGGTTGTCATGTTTTATAACACTACGATTGATGATCAAGTATTCAAAGAAACACCGGGCTTGGAATTATCAAATGTCATTGCTGTACTTAATCCTGATATCGATAATACTCAGTTAATTCATAATATCAGATACATGAAGGATGTTAGAAAAGTCCAATTTATCGATCAGGTCTTCGTAAAGATTGGAAATAACGAAATAAATGCGATTATCATGGATGATTATAAAAATAAAGAGACTAATACCATATATGAAGGTATATATCCCCGTCATGATAATGAAATTGCCATTTCCGGATATTTGGCCGATATGATCAATATATCTATCGGTGATACAGTATTATTAGAAGTAGGTAACAGAAAGGAAGAATTTTTAATCACCGGTTTTACCCAGGGTGCCAGTATGATGGGAATGAATGTCTCATTAACTACAGAAGGCTTCCAAAAATTAAATCCTGATTTCAAGCAACAGTCCTTACAAATCTATTTAAATAAAGGCACTGATACCGGTAAGTTTGTCAATGAACTGGATAACCTTTACGGTGATACAATTCTAGATATTGTGGATTTTGATAAAGAAATGGAGTTAGGTGCCGGAGTATATTCTTCAATAGTTTCTAAAGTCGGTATTGTGATTCTGGTCGTTGCCGTATCCGTAGTTATTCTGGTACTGTACTTTGTCATCAGTTCATCAATCATACATCGAAGAAATGAATTGGGTATTCAAAAAGCAATCGGATTTACGACTTTCCAACTGATGAATCAATTCTCTCTGGGCTTTATTTTACCTGTTATTATCGGTGTTATAATCGGCAGTATTTTAGGAGTGACACAGACTAATCCGTTGATGTCTATTTTCCAAAGAGGAATGGGGATAATGAGAGCACAGTATATTATTGTTCCGGTTTGGATTATCATGTTTGGAATCGCGATAACAGTTCTTTCATATATCACATCAATGTTACTGACCTATCGTATCCGTAAAATATCGGCATATTCTTTAGTAAATGAGTAAATATTTGTTTTTAAAATATAAAAAAAGGATGGCAAATGTCATCCTTTTGATTATTATTGACATTCAAATCGTAGAATATTACGACGCTCGATGGAATCTCTTACCCAACCGTTTCTAGTCCATCTGAAGCCAAAAACAGTTTGTTGAGTGATATTAGTAGGGAAGAACCAGAAGTTTCTGCCATTGATGAGCCAAATCATAGTATTTCGATTTAAGCAGCGACGAATACCTTGTGAACCATCTGGAAAACCTGGGAATGTAGGTGGAAAGAATGGTGGTCTTGGGCGTGGTGGTCTGGATATAAATTGAGGTGACTCTATTGGAGGTTGGAATGGTGGTGGAGTATCAAACGGCGGGAAAAACTGTAATTGAGGTCCTTCTTGGCGCGGAAACGAATAATCGTAATATAATTCATCATATGAGTATGGGTCATAATACATGTGTCATTTCTCCTTTCTGTTATCAATGGTATTATATGAATGTCATTATTTATATGCGCTATTAATTGGATATAAAGTTGGAATTTTTATCACATAAGATAAATTAAAACCACTTCGTTAAATAATAGAAGTGGTTTTATAAATCGTAATATATATTATCCCTGCCATTCCGTTTTTAAATTATTTTCGATACCTAGATAATCAAGTAATCGACCAACTATCTGATTGATAACATCATTTATTGATTCTGGGTTTGTATAAAAGGCAGGAACAGGCAGATAAATCATGACACCCAGTTTGGATAATTTTAAGAGATTTTCTAAATGAATTGGTGATAACGGTGCTTCCCTCGGTACAATAATTAATCTACGTTGTTCTTTGATATGAACATCAGCAGCTCGTAACATTAAATTATCAGAAATACCGTTTGCGATCTTTCCGACCGATCCCATCGAGCAAGGGACTATAATCATTCCATCCGTTTTAAAAGAACCGCTGGCTATTTTATTAAACATGTCATCATATTCACAGACGTGGAGGTTTTTATTGTTAAGTTTATTAATAAAGTCACGATAATTCAATCCGGTCTCATGTTGAAAAACCTTTTCCGCATTAGGTGTGGCTATTAAATAAATTTCATTCTCCGTATTTTGTAATGTCTCAATGAGTTTTTTAGAAATAACTGAACCGCTTGCACCGGACAAGCCGACTACAATCCTTTTCATGCTTCCTCCTTATATGATAAATATATCAATTATTGAAAAAAGTAAGAGAGTCATACTTATTATCTGATTTAATTTGTAAGATGCCAGTTTCATGATGATAGGATTAGAGGGTTTAATAATCCTGTGTTCTATCAAAAAGATCAGGCTAATAATCACAACACCTGTCAGATAAGTATATGACAGCTCGGAAAAATAAACCAATGACATAAGTAAGATTATCATCACAAAATGAAATCCCTTAGCAACAAGCAGTGCATTTTTAAGCCCGAGTTTGGCGGGTATGGAAAAGATCCGATGTGTTTTGTCATGCTCAATATCCTGTGTTCCGTATATAATATCGAATCCGGCATTCCACAACATGACCGCCACAAACAAAATAATCGGAATAATGTTTATTTTATGAAAATTGATGATAAGCTTACCGTCTTTTATAAACAGGAAAAGCAATTCGTTTCTGACAGCCATCCAAGCACCGAAAACAGCGAGCGCACAGGCAAATCCCAAAAACAGATGACATAAGGAAGTAAAACGTTTTGTATAGGGATACAAAGTAAAAAACAGGATGGGAATTATTGAAAAATAAAAACAAATTTCATTTATTTGATAAGCGGCATAAAAATAAACACCATAAGAAATAAGTGTTATAAACAAAGCTTCGCTTGCTTTTAAAATCCCTTTCGGAATATGCCTGTTACTGGTTCGGGGATTTTCCTTATCAATAAATCGATCCGCATAACGGTTAAAAGCATTCGCTCCGGTTCTTGCGGCAACCAAGGCTAATAAGCTATACATCATAACGGAAAGACTGGGTAGCCCCTTAGCAGCCAAAAATAAAGTAATTAAGGCAAACGGCAAGGAGAAAAGAGTATGTGAAAACATCACCATTTCTCCGTATAAATATATTTTTTTAATTATCTTCTTTAATAAAGCCATATTTTTCCCACTTTTCGTTTACTTTGTTGATTATTCCTTCCGTCATTACAATATCTTCCGGCCATTCTCGTCCGCCGTTTTCAACCGGAAGTTTGCGTGTGGCATCCACGCTTACTACTTTAAAGGTATGTTCATTATTTTTTATATCATGAAAAATCAGATCGCGACCGGCATCGATATTGTTAAACAAACGCCAAAAAACAGTATTATTCTTATTAATATCCGTGTATTGGTCAAAATAACCTATAAATTTAAAACGATTATATTGACTATGTTCTCTTATATAATCATTAATATTGCGAATGTCATCCTTAGTATTCTTTTCAATTTTAAGAATTAATACTTTTTGATATTTATCCTTTTGCGGAATTCTTATATCCAATATATTGGGAAATTGATTTTGTAAATCTTTTAACACTTTTTTAGCGTCAAGATTTTGATAGTGTAGAAACTCATCCTCAAGTAAAAAGTCATATTTACTTTCCTGCGGTAGTTTAGTAGTTGCATCAACTCCCAAGCGACTTCCGAAAAACGGTTTTTTGGATGAATGATCCAAAGCATCGAGGGGGCCTTGGGTTATAAGCAAGTCTTCATTTAAGTCGATATGGTCAATAGTAGTCCAAAATATATCCTTATAATCCTTAATATTTTTATTCTCATCCACACACAGAACAAATTTTTGATACATCATCTGTCCGGTACCCCAAAATGAATTCATCACTTTAAAGGCATGCTTCGGATAAGTTTTTTTAATTGAGGTTATCGCCAAATTATGAAATACGCCTTCAAAAGGCATGTGGAGATCAACAATTTCCGGAACCGGCATTTGCATCATAGGTAAAAATATTTCTTCAGTCGCAAGTGCCATATAACAGTCCTCCATCGGTGGAATCCCCACGATTGTAGCGTGGTACACCGGATTTTTCCTTCTCGTCACTTTTTCGATATGAAAGACCGGATACATATCCACCAAAGAATAATAACCCGTATGATCACCGAACGGTCCTTCAAGTCTTAATGGTTCGTTTATATCGACATAGCCTTCAAAGACAAATTCGGCATTAGCGGGAACATATAAATCATTTGTTTTACATTTGACAATCGGTAATGATTTTCGGCGTAAAAATGATGAAAACATCATTTCATCAATCATCTTAGGAAGTGGAGCCGTTGATGAATAAACCGTCGCAGGATCGGAGCCGACGACGACACTTACAGGCATTCTGCTTAAACCTAATTTACGATATTTATCATAAATTTCCCGTCCGTCCTTATGCCAATGCCAGTGCATTCCCGTTGTTTTATCATCATATACCTGCATGCGGTACATTCCCATGTTCTGTGTGTTTGTTTCCGGATCCTTTGTGATAACAAGTGGGAGTGTAAAAAAACGTCCTCCGTCCTCAGGCCAGCATTTTAAAATCGGAATTTCGCTTAATTTCGGTTCTTCAACCACTTCCTGACAAGGAGCATGTTTTACTTTATGCGGAAACGAAAAATAAAGTCTGGCTAATTTAGGCAAAGCCTTAATTTGTTTTCTAAAAGTTTTATAGTTTGAGATATCCATGAAATTCTTTATGTCTTTTGTGATAGTTTCTAGATTGTCCACTTCCAAAGCAAGTGACATTCTTTCTAATGAACCGAATGAGTTAATTAAAACCGGATAGGGTGAATTTTTTACCTTATTAAACAAAAGAGCTTTGTTCTGTATTTTTGATTTCATAATCCGATTGGCAATTTCCGTAATTTCTAATTCGGCATCCACCTCTTCGTTAATCTCTATTAATAAATCTTTTTTTCTCAGTACATTGATAAATTCTCGTAAATCCTTATATGCCATGTTTTAGTCCCCTTTTTTTATATTAACGATATGATTATACCATATTTTTCGTTAAAATTATCACATTCTCGAAAGTATATGATATAATAGTTCTCGAAAAAGGAAAAAAGGTGTGAAGATATGAAAAAAACAGTTATTTTTTTAATGATGATTATTGTCTTAATTAGTATCGTTGGATGTGGTAAAAAACAAAAGACTCCGACAATAAAAATCGGTTTTATGCCAAGTTTGGTAGCCGTACCATATGTGTATGCCTTAGAAGAAGGTATGTACGAAGAGGCAGGTATTAAAGTTGAATATGTGCCATTTCAAAAAGCCTCCGACAGAGACGCGGCATTGCAGGCAGGAGAAATAAATGCGGTAAGTTCTGATTTGGTAATGATTTTATTAAACAATGAAAACAATATCGATATGCAGTTTACCGTTATCACCGAGGAAGTATTTCGTTTAATTTCAAGTCCATACTATGAAAAAACCGAGGTAAGTCAAACAAATGGTGCAAGTGTTGCCATTTCGGAAATGTCGGTTGTTGAATATTTAATCGAAAGAATCGAAAAATCGAAATCAATCGATTATAATATCGTACCTATTCCTGCCGTTCCTTTACGGTATGCCGCATTGACACGCGAACCTGGAAGCAGTGAAACACGAGTTGATCTGGCCATTATGGCTGAGCCTTACTCAACAATGGCTGTTTACGGCGGCGGAAAAGAAATTTGGACAAATCATGAAGAAAACCACTTTGTGACCGTTTTGGGATTTAAAAAGGATTTTATCAAAAAAAATCCAAAGGTAGTTAAAAAATTTCATGAGGTCACAAATGATGCGATAGAAATTCTTCAGACCAAACAGCTTAAGGATTATAAACATTACATCATTGAAAAAGGCATCTTAACCGAAGAATATCTGGATGAAGACGGGGATAAACTCGTGCCAATGTATCCTTATAACAAGTTGTACAAGCCAAGTGAAGAAGTATTCAACAGTGTCAAAACCTGGATGAAGGAAAAAAATTACATAAAAGAAGAATATAAATATCAGGATTTATATTATGATGCATTATAATAAAAAAAGTCCATTTCTTATGAAATGGCTTTTTAAAATCAACGGGAAAGTGATATTATGATTGAATTAAAGAACCTGTCTTTTTATTATGAAAAAGCCAAGGAAGTAATTAAGGATATTAACCTGGAAATAAAAAAGAATGAGAAAATTACCATTATCGGCAAATCAGGGTGCGGTAAATCGACATTGTTGTTTTTACTGGGTGCCATATATAAACCAACCTCAGGTGAAATATTATTTAACGGTGAAATATTGAATACATTTCGCAAAGACACAAGCATTATTTTTCAGGATAACGGCTTGTTTCCCTGGAAAACAGTATATCAGAACCTAGAATTAGGGTTAAAGGTCAGAAAAATACCAAAAAAAGAAATTGAAGCACGCATCCACAAAGTTTTAAATAAATTGGGAATTGAAGCATATCGTCATTCTTATATTAAAAATTTAAGCGGCGGACAAAAACAGAGGGTGGCAATAGCCCGTTCGTTGGTTTTAAATTCTGATTTATTGTTACTAGACGAACCGTCTGCGGCACTTGATGCGATGACTAAGGATAATTTTCAGGAAACAATTCTTAATTTATATAAGAACCATGAATTAACATCAATTCTGGTAACCCATGATTTATTTGAAGCCGTGTACTTAGGTGAAAAAATAATCATTATGAAAGACGGTAAAATTGATAGAGTAATAAACAATGAACTGTTTGGCAAAAACAATCAGCGAAATTCCATACATTTTTATGAAAAATGTCTGGAGATAAAGGGAATGTTGGAAATATGAAAAAATTATCAGGTGTATTGTTAGTTGTTATTTTGTGGTATGCTTTATCATTTATGATAGGTATTGATTTAGTACCTTTACCCCATAATGTCATATATACTTTTTTCAAAACATTCAACAGTGGTTTAAATATTCATGTCTTTGCCAGCTTAAAACGTCTAATGTTAGGATTAATAATCGCTATTATTCTTGGTGTCCATATCGGAATGATTTTAGGATTATCAAAATTAAGCGATAAGCTTTTCACGCCATTTATCAATGCCTTATATCCTATTCCTAAAGCAGCTTTACTTCCGATATTGATTGTCATATTTGGCTTGGGTGATTTGACCAAGATTATTTTAATCATCATTATTATAATTTTCCCGATAATTATTAATATTAAGAATGCGATTACCTTAATACCCAAGGAAAATTTTTTTGTGGCATATAGTTTAGGTTTAAATCTTAGGAACTTATATTTTCATGTCATTTTACCGGCAATCATGCCAAGTTTACTTACTTCGATAAGAATTGGCATAGGCACATCAATAGCGGTATTATATTTAAGTGAATCCTTTGTCACATTCAAAGGTTTGGGATATTACATCAATCTGTACATCGCCGTTGACAATTTAAGGATGTTTGTCGCGATCTTCGCACTAAGTTTAATTGGTATGATCCTGTTTTTTATTGTTGATATCATTGAAAAGAAACTTTGTCGCTGGTTATAAATTAAAAACTAAAAATCCCTACAACTAATTTAGGTATGTAGGGATTATTTTTATATCACGATTTGTTCGAATCTAAATATTTTCTTAATATTACAAGATAGCCAAAGGCGGCAATCAATAACAGACAAATAAAGATGACTAGACCTGAACTGTCAAATTGAGGATCATCATTAATCAACATACTGATTCCCATTGCGTTGACCGCAACTCCCATAGAGATAAAGAATCCGTAAAATAAAAATAGTATCCCGGCAGCCTGATCCGCTCTAGTCCACAATAGATATAAACTGATGAATCCCAAAGGAATAACAAATCCCAAATCAAAAGATTTAATCACCCAAAACACCGTCGGGTTCTCATCATAAGCCGGTGAGGAACCTGATTTAATGACATCATTTATGTCGACGACCCACATTCGCATAAACATCAAGAGAAAGATTGCGAAAATAATCGTGTAGATGATTAATCCTTTTTTCTTAAATTGGATTAGGTTATTATCACTGAATAATGAAAGTGAATAAAGCATAATAACAAGCGAACTGACAATAAGAAATAAGAAATAATAAAAATACTCATGACTGTTGCCGGTATATGCCTGATTGCTCCATTCTAAGCCTACGGCAACGCTTAAGGCATAATAAATGACTGACAGTGGCGGTAATATTAATAGATATTTATAGATTTCTTTTTTACAAAACATTAATACTCCCGCAATTATATACAGTGGTGCCAAAAAGACGATATTCGCAATATCCTGACCCTGTAACTGATAAATTGCCGATAATGAGGTTTTGTATTGAATTTTATCAGCTAATAAAGGTCCCATGACACTGATGTAAATCATAACAATTCCTGATAAGATAGCTAATACAGCAACAAAATAAAATTCAAATTTTCTGACCATTTTAAGTTCCTTTCTACAAATAAATTACGTTTAAATTATAGCACTTTGTCAGGAATTTGTCATATATTGTTAATATTTTATTTGGAATTATCCGCTTTTTTTAATGTTTTAAATATGATATTATTTTATCGTAAAAATGTTGAAGGATGTAAATTTTCTATTATATATTAAGGGGATGTAAGCATGCAATTTACATTTATAAGTAAAGATATTGTCAAAGTTCGTGCCGATGCGATTGTAAATACAATTACCAATGGTATCGGACCGGAATTACTTGCCGATTACCAGACTCATGATGAAATTCAAGTTGGTCAGGCTAAAATCACTGACGGAGATAAACTGCCTGCCAAATATGTCATTCATACGGTTCTGCCATCAATTAATAGTGACAATTATGATGTTCTGCTGGCAGAAAGCTATCGATCTTTACTTGATCTAGCCAAGAGATATAAATTAAAAAGTATTGCCATTCCTTTGCTTTCCTCTTTTTCGCAAAAAGAACAAAAAATTCTGCTTTCCGTTATTGAAGATTTTTTAGTCGGTAATAATCTGAAAGTTGTTTTAGTTATTACTGACAAGTCAAAATTTAAATTGCCTGATAAATTACTTTTTTCTTTAACTCAATATCTTGATAATGTGGAAAACCAAGATGTAATTAGTAATATTTTTATGTCTGTGAAGGCTGATTTATATGAAGACAGTATATTTACATCGGATTTAATAAGATATAAACGAAATCTTAACGAGGAATTAAAAAATCTTGATGAAACATTTTCACAGATGTTACTCAGGTTAATTGACGAAAAAGGCATGACGGATGTCGAGACATATAAAAAAGCCAATGTGGACAGAAGGTTATTTTCAAAAATTCGGAATGATATTAACTACAGACCTAGTAAACCAACTGTCATTGCTTTTGCCATCGCCTTACAATTAAATCTTGACGAGACCAAGGATCTATTGTTTAAGGCAGGATATGCTCTTTCCCGAAGTTGGAAGTTTGATGTGATAATTGAGTATTTTATTAAAAATAAAAATTATAACATATATGAAATTAACGAGGCTTTGTTTTATTTTGACCAAGATCTTTTGGGTGCTTAAAATTTTGTCGCTTCGGAAACGACCTATTTGTGATGGAATATTGTTATTATCTGGTTATAATTAATTAATAATAGGAGGATAACAATATGAAAAAAGGTTTGACTGAGCTCATTTTTATTCTTGACAGAAGCGGATCGATGAGTGGTCTAGAAAGAGACACAATTGGAGGTTATAATTCCCTTTTACAGAAACAGAAAAATGAAGCAGGTGAAGCAATTATAACTACGGTGTTGTTTGACGACAGATATGAAATACTTCATGACCGTGTTAATCTTTGTGATATTACACCCATAACAAATAAAGAATACTATGTAAGAGGTAGTACGGCACTGTTAGATGCGATAGGAAAAACGATCGACAAAATTAAAAACACACATATACGGACAAATAAAGATGAACGTCCTGAACATGTAATGATTGTCATAACAACCGATGGTATGGAAAACTCAAGTCAGGAGTACGGCTATGAAAAAGTTAACAGGATGATTAATCAGCAAAAGAACAGATTCGGATGGGAATTTATCTTTCTTGGGGCCAACATCGATGCCATAGCTACAGCGGATAGGCTTGGCATAAGAAAGGACAGAGCAGCAAATTTTACCGCGGACAGCGAAGGTATCAGGTTAAATTATCATGTTATTAATGAGACGGTCAGTTGTCTTAGGGCGAATAAAAATATATCACCCGATTGGAAAAATAAAATTGAAAAGGAATATAAGAGCAAATAATCATATTTACTTATGTAAAACTGAGTCAAAATTAATTAGCTCAGTTTTTTATGTTTAGATTTTGAGAATATGTTATTAATTATTTCATGTATAAATAAAAAAAGAAACGATTCAATTTGCGAAAAGATAAACAATTCTTTACAACTATTGTGAAGTTGTGTTATATTTTTAATGAACTGATAAAACAATTTCAATAATTGTTCGACTTTTCAACATA
>JAWLBU010000055.1:0-16873 GCA_041687555.1 Haloplasmataceae bacterium
ATCAGGTAGCTTTTATTGTTTTTGATGATGATGGAAATGAAGCGGTTGAACTAGTAACTGTTAATATTATTGAAGATACGGAAAAACCTTATTTTCTTAATTTGGGAGAAACCTTTGACCTAACCATCAATACACTGAATTTAGTCGGCGATTTAAAAGCCTATGATGAAGTTTGCGGTGATGTGACAAGCCGCATCATTCCTGTTCCAAGCGCCGAGTTTCGTAATGATGTGGAAGGATTTTATGACGTAACTTATACCGTGAGTGATTTAAACGGTAATGTCTCGGATCCGATCGTCGTAAAGGTGCATGTCTATGATAATTTACCTCCGGTGATAAAAGCACCGAGTCCGATATATCTAAAATTAAACGATAAGTTGGATCTGGCAAATAAAATCGAAGTAACCGACAACCTCGATGAGAAAGTAGATTATAATCTCGAGAAGAATGATTTAAATGTGGGAAAACCCGGAGCTTATTTCATTAAAATAACGGCTGCTGACCTTAAGGGAAATCAGGCGGAAAAAATAATTACCGTATATGTTTATGATGACAGCCCCGATGTGTTTTATGAAAATCCCTTTTTTGTCGGAGCCTGTGTTTCCCTTGTCATATCGGGAATTATCAGTGGTATTTGTTATTACAAGATTAAGAACAGAAGAAGATTATATTAAAATATGAAAATGACTGTTAAATGCAGTCATTTTTTATTTTTTCGATTAAAATCTTTCTATCCCATAATGTAATCTCACAGACGCTTGCTAATTTTTTGGCTTCTTCGTTAAATTCGTTATTTGTGATTATATAGCCATATTGCAGATTATAATAGGGTAATCCGGTGATGATTTCTTTGACAGGATTACTGTCTACTTTTTTATTGCTTTTCTTTGCCTGAATACCAAATAAGAGACTATTCTTTTCTATAATAATATCTATTCCTTTATCACGGGTTTTATTGACGGAGATTATTCTATATCCCATTATTTTAAACAGTTCGGCTATATAATACTGAAATTCAAAATCGGTCATTTGATCAATGATGTCGATTGTGATCTGATTGAAAGGAATGGTTGAGATATGCGCAAATTTTATTTCATCGGTCGGTTCGCTTCTTTCCTGTTCCTTATAATAACGTTTGACTAATAAGGCTTTTTCATTCAATTTATCTTTATCCCAGAGGATGATATTATTTTTGTCCGCCAATTCTTTCGCGTCATTACTAAAGGTTCCGTTAGTGATAATAATTCCTTTTTCCAACTCATTATATACCAGTCCTAATTTGGCTTCCTGAATTGTTTGATTACTTAATACATCCTTATCTTTTTTCGAATCAATGTATATTACCATAACACCAAATGAGTGTTGGTTTAAAGTAACGATATAATCTAGATAAGAATTAAGTGGTTGAACGATATTGGCATAGCCTAAGGCATTAAGTAAATCAAAAACATACTTTAGCATCCTTTCTTTAGATACCATCCGGTTGACAATATCAATTGTTTCGATTTCTTTTAGTATTTCAGATGAAGAGGTAAACAAATGTTTTATAAATAAGTTTTGTTGTCTTTTTTCCAGTGCTTTTGTGATATTTTGACTTATTTGGGTTATGCAGTGGTAAAAATCCGTTTCATCAATAAATACTCCATATTTCATTAAATAATATGTAAACATCGCTAAATCCAAGGAATTAATATGGGTATTAAGTGATTCTATCGATACATATGTATGAAGAGCATCATCTAGATTATTTATATCATTAAACTCATGACCGTATTTATCCTTAAATATTTCTCCATAGTATTCTATGGAGTATTGTTTTAAGAGCCGGAGGGTGAAATAGATGACAAAAGTATTACCGGGGATTTTTACTTTATCCTTAATAACCTCCGTTAATTGGCGGAATTCCTTTTCAAAATGTTCATTTAGTTTTTCCTGGTTCTTGATATCCTGTTGTATAGCTTCATACTTTTTCTTATCGATGTTGTATTTTATCGTTTTTTCGATGTTTTCTATCGTTTCTGATTCCTGATAAATGAAATTGATATAGGTGTCTTCCATATGACTTAGGGTTAAGTGCTTATAAATATGGGAATATTTATTTCTGAGATAAACTTCAAAGTATAAACAATTATTATAACTGCTTGTCGGTGACTGAAACTTCAGAAGATAATTAGCTAGAATATTTTTTATGTCCTCGTTATTTAATGTTGAGGTATATAGATCATGTATTTTTAGTTCATATTCTTTTAATCGGAAATTACGATATACGATAAATGAAAAAATAAGTGAATAAATAAGTGCTCTTAAGACACTGGAATATAAACCGAGAAATTCCAGATACAGTAAACCAAATAATAACGATATAAAAAAACGTAAAAGTAAGTCATAATGATGACTAACCCATAAGAGGATAATACCAAGTGGAGGATAGATAAAAAGTAATCCCCAGGTTAAAAGCGGTGTTTGATAAAATTTTAATTCATTTTCATTCATATATATCACCTATATCCATATTCTTCCAGATTTACTAAATGATATACCTAAATAAAAAAGGCAGTTTAAAGTCATGCCTAGGACTTTGGTGTTCAGATATAAATTGGGGACTATTATGCATAAATTAATACTTTAATCAATAGGTTTAACTAAATAATTCCCTCTATTCTTTAGTAAATATTTCGTACCTTCCACAATTGATGTCAATGGATTTTCCGAAATAGATACCTTTAATCCGGTCATTTTTTCAAAATATCCTTTTATTCCGTCTATTAATGCTCCTCCGCCGTTGACGACGATTCCGCGTTCTAAAATATCGGCTGATAATTCCGGTGGCAAATCATGGAATAATCGCAATACCTTAGCGGTTATCGATTCAAAGGCTTTTAACATTACCATGCGAACCTCAGATTGTTTTATGATACTTCTGCTAGGTAAACCTGTTGTCATACTTCTGCCGGCGTAGGTATATTCCTTATCTTCCATTAATTCATCTCTTAATGTCCCTAGATTTATTTTTATTTTTTCGGCTGTTTTTTCCCCGATTTCCATTCCATATTTAAACTTCACATATTTTTTTATTTCATTGTCGAAATATCTTCCCGCGATACGAATTGAATCCCATACCACGATGTCACCGAGTGACAAAACACCAATATCTGTGGAACCCCCTCCGATATCGATGATCATTGAGCCCTTGGCTTGAAAGATATCGATTCCTGCACCTATTGCTCCCGCTTTAATTTCCTGTTCGACGAACACATCATTAATGTTTAATTCTTTACCTAAATCCTTTAGCGCTTTTCTTTCACTTGTAGTCATCTCGGATGGACAACAAATCAGCAATGTTGATTTTTTAATATCGACATTGTCATCCTTAAGCTTATTTAATACTGATTCGAGAATAACCTTTGTTCCGGTAAAATCAGCGATAACACCTCCCTCAAGAGGTTTGACCACATTGATTTTAACGTGTTCCTTACCTAACATTTCGTTAGCATCCTTACCTATTGCGATTGGTTTATTTGTCTTTTTGTCAAAAGCAACTATTGAGGGTTCGTTATATACTATACCTCTACCCTTTACATACACCAATGTGTTTACTGTTCCTAAGTCAACACCTATCTCATATCCTTTACTAGCCATTTTCTCACCTCTTTTTTCTGGTCATAATGCCAGATTTGTGGGAAAAGTTTATCATATTTATATTTACATGTCAACTTTTTCAAACTGTAAGTATGACTAATTATTTACTCACATTTTTGTATAAAATCTACGAATATATGGAAAATAATAATGTAAAAATGGAAAAAAGAGGTAATAAAAAATGCGAAAATTTAGTTTTAAGAGATTCCTTATAATGGTTATCGATACCGGTTTAATATATTTTTCCTTCTTTTTTGCGTCATTACTGATAAATGATTTTCATATTTCCTTGGAAATTAATACGGTGATTAAATCCTTTATTTGGATTATGCCAATCTATTTAGTTATTTTTACCTGTTTTAAAATCTATCGTTATATTTGGGAATACGCCAGTATCGAAGAAGCGTTGCAGGTTTTTTTAGGTGTGCTGACAAGTTTCATCATAATTAGCTTGGTGACGATTATGCTTGAATTATCACTGGTTGCCAATTTCCTTATTTTAAGTCATCTGATTTTATACCTCTTATTAATTGGTTTTCGTTACGGATACCGTTTGCTTATTTTTATTAATGAGATGCTTTCAAGGCAGAATAAAAGTATCAGAACACTAGTAATCGGTGCGGGAAATGCCGGTTGTTTACTCATTAAGGAAATAAAACGGAATAAGAAGATTCCCAATATGGTCGTATGTGCGGTGGATGATGATATTGATAAAGTGGGCAGATTTGTACAGGGTGTAAGGGTAGTGGGAACGACGAACGAATTGGCCTTTATTGTTTATAAGTATCAGATTAACGAAATAATCCTCTCCATTCCTAGTTTAAATAAACAGGCTTTTCAGAATATCTTGAAAAAGTGTGAGAATTTAAAGGTTAAGGTCAAGGTGTTTCCGCCATTTTATCAGTTAATTGATAAGAGCTTTTCTTTTTCAAGGGTGAGGGAGGTTGAAATAAATGATTTGCTGGGAAGGGAGGAGGTTAAGATTGAGGGAAATGAAATAGAGGCTAATCTATGCGGGAAGAATATATTGGTCACCGGAGGGGGCGGGTCAATCGGCTCGGAATTATGTCGGCAAATAATTACTTATAAGCCCAAGAGTTTAATAATCTTGGATCAGTATGAAAACAATGCGTATGAAATCCAAAATGAGTTAACGAAAAAAATAACTGAGAATAAAATTGACATAGGAATGATTGTCCTTATCGGGTCCATACAGGATGAGGTAAGGTTAAGAGAAATATTTAATACCTATCCGATTGACGTGATCTTTCATGCCGCCGCTCATAAACATGTACCACTTATGGAGGACAATCCAAAAGAGGCAATCAAAAACAATGTGTTCGGTACTTATAACTTGGCGAAGATGGCTCATGAATATAACATCCAGAAATTTATTTTGATTTCTTCCGATAAGGCGGTTAATCCATCTAATATCATGGGAGCTACGAAACGATTGGCGGAAATGATTGTCATGGCGTTTAATGGCATCAGCTTTACGAAATTTACCGCCGTCCGTTTTGGTAATGTCTTAGGCAGTAACGGTTCCGTTGTTCCGTTATTTAAAAAACAGATTAAAGAAGGCGGTCCGGTCACTGTTACTTCAAAGGATGTGATTCGTTACTTTATGACGATTAGCGAAGCGGTTAGTTTAGTATTGCAGTCAAGCTGTTATACCGCGGGTGGTGAAATATTTGTCTTAGATATGGGAGAACCGGTAAAGATCATCGAATTAGCTGAAAAGATGATTTCTTTAAGCGGTTATGAACCATATAAGGATATAAAGATTTTAATTACCGGTTTACGACCAGGTGATAAGTTATATGAAGAACTGCTTACAAGTGATGAAAAATTGGAAAAAACAGAGCACGAAAAGATTTATTGTTTAAGGCAAAATTACATTAATATTGAATTAATTGAAAATTATTTAACCGAGCTAAAAGAGCTTATATCGACTAAGCAGGTTAATATCGCGGAATATATTGCCAAAATGGTACCCACATATAAATCAGCAATGGAAGAAGGTAGCGTATGAAAGAGATTCCATTAAGTGTTCCTAACTTAAGTTCGGATATAGTTGAAAATTTGCGGGAATGTATTAAAACGGGGTGGGTGTCAAGCGGTGGTAAATATATCGTCGAATTTGAAAAAAAACTGGCATGTTATTTAAATGTCGATGAAGTGGTTGGAGTTCAAAGCGGAACGGCGGCACTCCACTTAGTTTATAAATATTTTAATTTTACCGGTTGTGAGGTAATTTGTCCGACCGTGACTTTTGTGGCAAGCATCAATCCATTGCTTTATGAATCGGCCAGTCCTGTTTTTATGGATTGTGACGACACACTTAACATGGATTTGGATAAATTGGAAGACTTTTGTTTTTATTGTTGTGATTTTATTGACGGAAAATTAATCAACCGCAGGACTAAAAAACATGTCAAGGGACTTGTGGTTGTCCATGTCTTTGGTAATCCGATAAATATGGAAAGAGTTTTGGATATCGCGAGGTTTTATAATTTAATCGTCATCGAGGATGCCGCCGAGGCATTGGGTTCTTATTATACAAAGGGAGAATATAAGAATAAATATTGCGGAACAATTGGTGATGCGGGAATCATCAGTTTTAACGCCAATAAAATTATTACGACGGGCGGCGGTGGGGTAATCGTTTCTTCCAATAAGGATTTGCTTAATAAGGTAAGATTTTGGAGCGTTCAGTCCAAAACCAATCCTCTCACATTTGTGCATGATGAAATAGGGTATAATTACCGCATGTTAAATATCAATGCCGCACTGGGTGTGTCACAGCTTGAAAAACTAGAGGAATTCATAGAAACGAAAAAACAAAATTATCAGAAGTACCAAAAATATCTAAATCATATAAAGGGGCTCAGACTCCTACCTTTTAATGAAAATACGAGGAGTAATAATTGGTTTTATTCGCTTATTGTCGATAACCCATTTCCGGAAAGCCGTGATGAACTCCTTAAACGGTTGGCCGACAACAAGATCCAGACCAGACCTTTATGGAATCTGATGCATGAACAAAAACATCTTAAAGACTTTGAAGCTTATAAAATCGAAAAGGCGCAATATTACCAAGAACATCTGTTAAATATTCCTTGCAGTACGGACTTGAATGAAGAAGAAATACTCCATGTTGCATCATTATTGGATATAGAAAAGGAACCACTCGTATCGGTCATAACGCCTGTTTATAACAGTGAGAGATTTATTAAGGAAACCATCGAAAGTGTACTTAATCAAACATACACCAATTTGGAACTGATAATTGTCGATGACGCTTCAATTGACAATTCTACAGAGATAATTCGCACATATCGGGAGAGGGACACCCGAATTAAATATATCAGAAATACGAAAAATTCCGGAGCGGCGATCAGTCGCAACATCGCCTTGGAAAATGCCAAGGGAAGATTCATCGCTTTTTTAGACAGCGATGATATATGGGATGAAAGAAAATTGGAAGTACAGATTGCCTATATGCGTAAACATAAAATCGGTTTTAGTTTTACCTCATATCAAATAATGGATGCCGATGGAAAAGTGTATGAAAGAATCATCAAAGCGCCGGATAAAGTGAACTATCATTATTTATTAAAAAACACCATCATCGGCTGTCTGACCGTTGTTTTGGACAGGAATATCATCGGTGATATCAGAATGCCTATTGTTCGTAGCAGTCAGGATTTTGCCACATGGTTAAGCATATTAAAAAACGGACATGTGGCTTACGGGATAAAGGAAGTTTTGGCAAAATATCGAAAGGTGAATGGCTCATTATCAAGTAATAAGTTAAAGGCGTTAAGGAGTAACTGGCTGGTTTATCGGAAAATTGAAAAGCTATCACTTGTTAAGGCATGTTATGTCTTTATCTTTTATGTCCTTCACGCCTTAAAAAAGCATGTTCTTCTTCATTAATGGAAATAATTAATTTACCTAAAGCCATTCCCTTAAAACAAGAATTTTTAAAACGGAGTTTTGATATCATCTTTTCGCTACTTGGAATAGTATGCACCTTACCGATTATGCTTTTCGCATTTCTTATCGCCAGCATTGAAACAAGAAGTTTTGGGATTTTCAGGCAAAAAAGGGTGGGAAGATATTTTAAGGAATTTAATATTATGAAGATTAAAACGATGCGAAAAATACCTTCGATTAATACGAATGTGACGACGAAAAATGATCCACGGATTACACGATTCGGGAGAATATTCCGGAAATATAAAATCGATGAGCTTCCGCAGCTTTTTAACGTTTTATTCGGCAGGATGAGTTTTGTCGGTCCAAGGCCTGACTGCAAGGAAATGTATGAGAGCTTAGAGAACGACGAATGGCTGATTCTAAGCATCAGACCGGGAATTACTGGACCTGCGACCATTAAGTATAAAAACGAGGAAGAACTATTAGCTAATGTTGCGGATCCGGAAAGCTATAATAAAATCATCTTTAAAGATAAAATAAATATTAACTTAAGATATATTAAAGATTATCGTTTTTTCGATGATATCAAATATTTATTTAAGACTTTCAGGTAGGTTATTTATGAAAAAGATTGTGATTATCTGTGTATGTTACTATAATGTCGATGAAGTGATTGATTATGTGAATCATGTTAAAAAGCAAAGCGCAATCGATAAAATAGATATTGTTGTCACAAATAATAATGATAGTGATCAGGAATTTCATACTTTGGTTAATGGCATTAATGATCAAAATATCTATTTATACAATGCGGGTAAGAATTTAGGATATATCCACGGGATCAATTATGGATTAAACAGATATTTGGAAGGACACGTTATGCCTGAATGGGTAATTATGAGCAATACCGATATTCGTTATGAAAGCGAATACTTTTACGAGCAATTATTGAGCTTTTATCCAAACGGATATGACTGTATTATTGCCCCGAGTATTTATTCGGTTTATCAGAATCTCTATCAGAATCCTTTGGTAATTAATCGTTACTCGAAATTCCGGATGTTTGTCCTGACAAATATTTTCAAATATATGATAATCGAACGCTGTTTTAATATCGCAAATATTATTAGGAAAAAGTTTGAGAAAAGTAAGAAAACTTTGATTGAAAATCAGGAGATTTATTCGGGCCACGGTGCCTGCTTAATCATTAATAGACGATATTTTTTAAATGGCGGTAATTTAAATTATGGCGGTTTTTTATTCGGGGAAGAATTATACATAGCGGAGATGGTCAAATTAATCGGAGGTAAAACTTATTTTGACAATCGTTTAAGAATTAAACACTATGAACATTCGACGATAAAAAAAGTAAAAAGAAGGACCATAAATCAGCATTATTTTCTTTCAATGAAATATATATTTAGAAAATTCTACTAAGAATTTTGGTAGGATTTTTTAATTTTTTGGGAATTTTTACCAAAAAATCATCAAAAAGTAGCAATTTATGCTAGTTTATTCACAAAAAGAGTGGTATATTTGTTATCCTAATATTGATTTATTCGACATCATGTGGTAATATTTTACTATACTATAGAATTATGAGGTGAAAAGATGGCTAGTAAAGGATATAAAATTGGGGTTGACCTCGGTACAGCTAATACTTTAGTTTATCTGAACGGTCAAGGAGTAATTTTTAACGAACCTTCCTGTGTGGCTTTTGATAGAAGAACTAATAACTGTATAGCTGTTGGTCAAAAAGCTAAAGATATGCTAGGTAGAGAACATAGTCTAATTAGAGTCTTAAAGCCTTTAGAAGGTGGCGTTGTAGCCGATATAGATGCGACTAAAGCTCTGTTAGAATATGTATTTCAGAAGTTAACTCATATTAATATCGAATTTGGTAAAACTACACTTTTAATCTGTTGCCCTTCAGAAGTAACGCAAATTGAACGTATTGCATTAATTGAATTGTCCAGAAAACTAGGGGTTAAGGACGTATTCATCGAAGAAGAAGTAAAAGCAGGTGCAATCGGAGCAGGGCTTGATATATTTGCACCTCGAGGTTCAATGATCATTGATATTGGGGGAGGGACAACAGATATTGGTATCTTGTCACTTGGTGACTTAGTTGTGTCGGAATCCGTTCGTGTAGCCGGTAACTATTTCGATAACCAAATCAGTAAGTATGTTAAAATGAAATACAGCATGGCTATCGGATCAAGAACAGCTGAAGTAATCAAGAAAACCTTGGGCACATTAAAAGACAATTTAGAAGATGATAAGGAGTACACATATTCAGGCAGAAATATCGTAACCGGTTTACCTCAACGAGCTACAATAAGACAATCTGAAGTAAGAAATCTTATTCGTAGATCATTTGAAAGTATCATTATGTGTGCTAAAAAAGTCTTGGAAAAAGCACCGCCTGAACTTGCGGCGGACATTTATGAAGATGGAGTTGTTGTTAACGGTGGGGGAGCCTTAATCGGTGGTATTAAGGAATTTTTTGAAGAACAACTCAATTTAAAGGTTAGAATTTCCGATAATGCTTTGACAGCTATTGTAGATGGTACTAAATACTTACTACAAAACAGAGGTAACTATTTAGTCAAACCACTTGAATAATAGATTGTTTGAAGAGAATTTTGATAAAAAAATACGATAGGAGGAACATTTTATGGTAGAAAAGAAATTGGGAATTGGGATTGACTTAGGAACAACTAACTTACTTGTTTACGTTCAAGGAAATGGAATTATTTTTAATGAACCATCTGTTGTTGCTTTTGATATTGAAACAGGAAATGTAATAGCCGGTGGGGAAGATGCTTTTTCGATGATCGGAAAAACACACAGTAAGATTAGAGTTAGTCGTCCGCTACGTGAAGGGGTTATATCTGATATGGATGCTGCCAAAGCATTATTAAGATATGTCTTCGAAAGGGTACAAAACATTAAAAACTTAAAGGATGCTAAATGTCTGATTTGTTGTCCGTCTGAAGTTACGCAAATTGAGAGAGAAGCTATGCGTGAATTGGCATTACAGATGGGAATTACCGATGTATTCATTGAAGAAGAAATTAAATCAGGTGTAATCGGTGCCGGCGTGGACATTTATCATGCGAATGCGGCAATGGCTATTGATATTGGTGGAGGAACTACTGACGTAGGTGTGTTATCACTTGGTGACGTAGTATTATCACAATCAATTCGTATCGCTGGAAATTATATTGACCAAGAAATTATTAAATATGTTCATAAAACACATAACTTAGTAATCGGTCAAAAAACAGCCGAACGTGCAAAAATGGAAATTGCGACATTAATTGATAGTGATGAAGAAAAATTCGCTAAAATATCAGGACGTGACTTAGTAACAGGTTTGCCTGCAGCTACTAAGATTTCTTCAAAAGAAATGCGCAAATTATTATTACCAATCTTTGATGAAATTATTAACGTTGTTTACTCAGTACTTGAGCAAACTCCACCTGAATTATCAGCAGACTTAGTTGATAACGGTATTATCGTAAACGGTGGTGGAGCATTAATTCCAGGTGTTAAGGAATATATTGAAGAAATGGTTAATTTACCAGTAAGAATTTCTGATTCCCCATTAACTGATGTAGTTGAAGGAACGAAAGTTCTGTTGAAGAACCGTGGAAACTATTTAGTTAATCCTCAAGACTAATAAATAGTAAATAAACTAAAAAGGAAAGAGGTGTTAAGATGGGTAAAGCGACATTAAATATAGGAATTGACTTAGGAACAGCCAATACCTTAGTTTATTCAAGTGGTCGTGGTGTGATATTTAATGAGCCATCAGTAGTGGCATTTGATATTGCATCTGGTGAGATTATCGCAGTTGGTAATGCGGCAAAAGATATGCTTGGTAAAACGCATGATAAAATCAAAGTAGTCAGACCAATTGAACAGGGTGTTATTGCTGATAAAGATTCAACAATAAAAATGTTGGAATATATCTTTGAACATCATTTAATGCAATTTGAAGACTTTAATCCTAAAAATACTTGTGTCTTAATTTGCTGCCATTCAGACCTTTCCACTGTAGAAAGAAAGGCTCTTAGAGATATCATTGTTGATTTTGGTATCAATGATGTATTCGTCCAAGAGGAAGTAAAAGCGGGAGCAATCGGTGCAGGAATTGATATTTATACTCCTGAAGGATCAATGATTATTGATATCGGTGGAGGTTCTACGGATATCGGAGTACTTGCATTAGGTGATATCGTTGTATCTAAATCGATTAAAATGGCTGGAAATCATTTTGATGAAGAAATTAAGAAATATGTTAAGAAGAAACATAATTTCGAGATTGGTCTTCTGACAGCAGAACAGATTAAAATAGCTTTATGTACATTAAGAGATGATCTAAAAGAAGACAAAGAAATGACAATCGCCGGAAGAGATTTACAACGTGGTCTACCTTCGCGGATTACAATTAAGCAATCAGAAGTTAGGGATGTATTAAAACATTGCTTTGCAGCAATAGCAAGTCAAATTTTAAAAGTATTAGAGGTTACACCACCGGAAATAGCAGCCGACATTATCGAAACAGGTATTGTTCTAAATGGCGGCGGTGCTCTAATTGATGGTTTAGCCGAATATTTAGAGGATTTGTGCCAATTAAAGGTGAGAATATCTCCTGAACCACTTACGGCAATCGTAAAAGGTACCAAGGATTTATTAAAGAATCGTGGAGATTATCTCGTTGCGCCTAGTGATTAGTTAAAGTGAAAAAAAGTCGTCTTTATGACGATTTTTTTCTCATAACCATAAATTTAATATAAAGGTGGGATAAAATGCCAGAAACTTGTTTGAAAAAGTTTAAAGTTGCAGTAGAGGTAGCTAATTTTATCTGTTATGTCAAGTATGTAGATCAATCAAAGGATGATTTGGTCCCTAATCTTGCCGAAGCCTTGTATGGATTAGTAAAACAGAAATCCGACCTGAAAAAGGAAGATATTGCAGAGCTTATTAATTTACATACACATCAGTTGACACCTGGCATGTTGAAGGAACGGAAATTTAGTTTACCTTATAATCCCATTAATGATCAATATTTAAAGAACAATGAAGAAATAAATGATAGTTACGATACACCATTTGTGATTAAAATGAGTCATAGCATTGAAAAGCAATTTGATAAGGATACATTTATGAATCATTTCACCGATATGTATCATGATTCATTATTCCTAATAGACATCCGTTATTATGGGATTGAAAAGAAATACTATGATGTTGATTTTGAGATTTGTTTGAGTGAAAAAGAATTGTTAATTAAATCAAGTGATAATCACTTGGTAAACAGTTTATTGGCTCAGTATGACATTAAGCAAATTGTCGATACTCTGGATTTGTATCAGGAACCGGAGACAATCAATATTCTATCTTACGATAACTTATCCAATATGATTATTGAAGGAGTTTATAAATTTGATTCAAAATCCGTATTGGAACAGTTGGTGGAATGTTATGAGGCAAGTCCATGCTTGTTTATAAATAATGTTTTTCTAAAAACATTGAATATTAACATCGATGATTTGTTGACGCCGGGAGAATCTCCTAAGCTGCTCATAGTACTAGAAAAACGCGATTACAATTATTTTAATCAACAAAAAACTAATACCGTTAACCGCATCGAAAAAATCGGAAACAACACCATACTTTATATCGACGAGCATTTATTCAGAGAAGCTATCGGTAATATGGCGTACATCTTGATGATGAATGAGAAAAATCATGTCACGTTGAATAAATTAGGTGTGGAATTTAATGGATATCCTTATTTGGCTAAGGTGCAAAACAGGGATTTACGCTTCTTCCAAAATATTTTGGAAAAATACTTTGAAATTAAGAAGCTAGATTCATATATGGATAATTTATTATTATTGACATTTGTATATGATCAGGAATTAATCAATTCTAATTTGAATTATTATCTGGTAAATACTTTAAGGTCCAATACGTCAATTTTACACTTTAATGTTGAAAGTCGTGAGTCATTACCGTTTACTGATTTAGTAAAATTAATCGATGTCTATCATTTGGCCGAACAGTTAAATAAGAAAATCGAGTTGAATCCTAATAACATCAAATTATTACTGGATGATATGACGAATATGATTAGAAAAGTGGACTCCATCAAGAAATTAACTGATTTTTATGTGATAATGCAGGAAGTACTGGTTGTGTTTAATATTGATGAAACAACCTATGAAAACGAAGTAACAAAGATAAAAACATTACTCGATATTAAGAAAACCATTTTTGAAAAGGATAAAGATATTAGTTTCATCTTAGATACGAGTGTCCTAATTGACGAACCAGATATATTCCATAAGTATTTCAATAATAATAAGATTGTCGTACATTCGATTATTCAGGATGAATTAGAATGTTTCCGAGGAAATAATATTAACGCGGTCAGAGCTATAAGAAACATAAATTATTTACGTAATAATCCGGGAGCACATTTACAGTTTATTCGCGGTGAAAAGGTGAACACCGTATTTACGAAACCGATTAAGATTAAAATCTTTGAAAACTTAATCAATCAATTAAATAGTGAAGGTAAGTACCCGGTTTTAGTGTCAAATGATGATAATCTAGTATTATATGAAAAAAATAAAGATAATATTATTGAGTTAAAACATTTACCACTCTTGTTTAAGTAAATGATTTAGTGTTTATGGTAAGAAATTTAGTAAATTTTAAAAAAAGTAATTTATTTTTGTCGCAATTTGGTTTATTATATACTTAAGCATACACATATGTTGAATAAAGGATTTTCACAATAAAAAATAAAAATAATGAGGTGAAAGAATGGCAAAAAGAAGTTATCGAATAGGAGTGGATTTAGGGACTGCTAATATACTTGTGTATATTAACGGGAGCGGAGTAGTTTTTAACGAGCCATCCGTAGTTGCATTTGACGTTGCGACTAACGAATGTATCGCTATCGGTAAGAGAGCCTTTGAAATGGTTGGTAAGGAACATAAACATATTCGTATAGCCAAACCGTTAGAGGGCGGGGTTATCGCTGATTTGGAAGCAACTAAGGTATATCTTAAAAAAGTATTTGAAAAACTAGAAAATATTAACGTAGACCTAAGAAATTCAACTCTATTAATTTGTTGCCCATCTGAAGTATCGACAATTGAAAGAGTTGCGTTACTAGACCTAGCAAAACAAATTGGTGTTGATGATGCCTTTATTGAAGAAGAATTAAAGGCTGGTGCCATTGGTGCAGATGTTGATATTTATAGTTCACATGGTTCAATGGTTGTTGACATCGGTGGAGGAACAACTGACATAGGTGTATTATCTCTTGGTGATTTAGTTATTTCCGATTCATGTAAGATTGCCGGAAATACCATTGATCGAGAAATCATCAAATATGTTAAATACAAATATGGAATTATCATTGGTACAAATACTGCCGAGTCAATCAAAATTAAGTTAGGTACATTAAGAAGAGAATTACCTGACGAAAAAGAATATGTGTTTGCAGGACGAAATCTTAATAATGGACTACCATGCAAGGTTAAAATTAAACAGAGTGAAATCCGTGATATTATGTTAAAAGGCTTTGAAACAATCGTCAATACTATTAAAAAAGTGTTACAACAGACACCACCTGAATTAGCTTCAGATATTTATGAAGGTGAAATAATGATTAACGGTGGCGGAGCTTTAATAGATGGTGTTGAAGAATATCTTGAAGAAGCTTTGAACTTAAAGGTTAGAATAGCGGAAAATCCATTGACATCAATTGTTGAAGGAACCAAACTATTATTAAATAACAGGGGTAATTACTTGGTTAAGCCAAGCGATTATTAATAATAAAAAGTTAGGTAACAAGGAGGAAAAGTATGGCTACTAAGAAATTAGGTATAGGTATCGATTTAGGAACTACAAATTTATTGGTCTATATCGAAGGACACGGAATAATTTTCAATGAACCATCAGTTGTTGCTTTCGACATCCAAACTAATGAAGTCATAGCTGGTGGGGAAGATGCTTTTTCAATGATTGGAAAAACTCATAATAAAATTCGTGTAAGTCGTCCATTGCGTGAGGGTGTTATCTCTGATATGGATGCAGCTAAAGCTTTGCTTAGATACGTTTTCGAACGTGTTCAAAATATCAGAGACTTCAAAAACTCAAAATGTTTGATTTGCTGTCCGTCAGAAGTTACACAAATTGAACGTGAAGCAATGAGAGAACTTGCTATCCAAATGGGTATCAACGATGTGTTTATTGAAGAAGAAATTAAATCAGGTGCCATCGGTTCAGGCCTAGACATTTACACCGCAAATGCGGCAATGGTTATCGACATTGGTGGTGGAACTACCGACGTTGGTGTATTATCACTTGGTGACGTTGTATTATCACAATCACTACGTGTTGCCGGTAACTATATTGACCAAGAAATTGTTAAGTATGTTCATAAGACACATAACTTAGTAATTGGTCAAAAAACAGCTGAAAAGGCTAAGATTGAAATTGCGACATTAATCGATGAAGAAGAAGAAAAATTCACTCGTATTTCCGGTCGTGATTTAGTAACTGGTCTACCTTCAGCTACAAAGATTTCATCCAAAGAAATCAGAAAATTATTATTACCAATCTTTGATGAAATCACAAACGTTGTTTACTCAGTACTTGAACAAACTCCACCTGAATTATCAGCTGACTTAGTTGATAATGGTATTATCGTTAATGGTGGCGGCGGATTAATTCCTGGTGTTGTTGAATTCTTCCAAGAAATGGTTCAATTACCTGTAAGGGTTGCACCTAATCCGTTAACAGCCGTTGTTGAAGGTACGAAAGTATTATTAAAGAACCGCGGTAACTACTTAATCAATCCAGCGGACTAATGCAAATGCGAAAAGGTTTAAGCTTAATGCTTAAGCCTTTTTTTAGTCAATTTTCGATAAATTATCTAAGAATTCTTTACTATTTTATCTAAATTTACTATAATTAAGATATCTGTAATTATTGGTGGTGGTAAAATATGTATGAATTTATCTATCATATGAAGTTTAAAGTGACGGGTGATGCATTAGATATAAAAATCTTTCTCTCATTAGAGGACTTGTTTACACCTGTATATATAAGAGCCTTTGATAAATCAGTACTAGAAAATAGGGAACAGTTTTTCGCAATTTATCAGGAATTCAGTGAATATTTAATCAAAAAGAATATCGTGATTAATGAAGAGGATTTGCGTTTGTTATCAAATGTGCTGATTTCCTTTAACTTAACTCTA
>JAWLBU010000056.1:0-15275 GCA_041687555.1 Haloplasmataceae bacterium
AATAACCATCTTTATAGTTATATATATTTTGACTCAAAACATTCCCATCTTTATCAATACGTTTAATAGATTCTAATCTACCATATATATCATTTTGATAATCTGTTTTTATTCCCTCTTTATCTATAATGTAATCTAAAAAACCGGCTATTTCATCAAATTGATAATCAGTTTCAATCCCAAATGTATTTATTTCTTTATCAATAAATAGACCATCCATTATCGTTGTATTTTTATACCATTTTCCACTTTCTTCACCATATTTTTCTTCTGTAACGTTACCAAATTGATCATATAAAAATGAACTAATAAAACCATTTTCATTTACTTTACTGACTTTATTTCCTGAATAAGTATAGTTAATAATATTTCCTTTTTGGTCCGTTATTTTAGTTACCAAGTGTGGGTAATTTATAGATTCATAATGGTAAGTTACTTTGTCGATGGTTTGATAACTGCTACTAGATTGATTATAAATTTGGGTTTCAACTATTGATACCATTCCCGTTTTTTCTGTATATTCATAATTTGAATCAACTAATTTTTCATCCTTATATTCATAATTAACACGTTTTTTAGCACCACCTGAATTATATGTTATTGATTTAATCTTATTATTCATATTCCAATTTACAGGAAGGCCTTCTTCACCGAAAGTATAATATTCGTATATTGTAGAATTATTTTTAGAATCCCTTATTTCCTTTACTCTACCATAATAATCAAATATATATAGATCATACATACCTTGATGATTGATTAACTTTGTTTGATATTCTACAGAATTTGTATCCATGCTGTATTCAATATTAAAAGAGTTAGTAATCTTTTTTAAATTATCTTCATTTGTGTAATAACTTACTTTAATTACTTGTCCTTTGGAATTATAATCATACTCTATTCCTGTTTCACCTATAGATTTTGCTGTTTTTAATCTACCATTAATATAAGTAAAATCGGATACAATATTATTTCCGGTCAATACCCATCGATAACCACTAGGTGCGCTAGGCTCAAAATAAAAATATTCAACCGTCCCTTCATCTTTATAAGCTATTTCTTTTCTTTGGCGATATTTATAATATACTGTCTCAAGGTTCATTCCGGTATAAATTATTTTAGCCCATCTGTGATTATTATCACCATCGATACTAATAATATCTGATCTGCTATCAAATTTTTCCATATATTTATCAAGAGCACATAGAATAACATTACCACTAACCATTCCTAAACTCACATAACCATCGCCACATCCACTCGTGGTAGCTATAAACCCGGCTTTATTTTCCCATGATAAAAACTCATAATGTTGCTTTTTATATTTATATTCCAAATAACAATCATCTGTAAAAACATATCTATATCCATCATTATCTTGATCATTTGGATCGGGATTACTTAACAAATAAGGAGTAAGTTCTGATGTATTAATCCATACCAAATTTTGTTGCCATTTTTGTTTTGTATATCTGTAAGAAGTAATACCCGTATTATACCATCTATATCCTGTTTCCGCATAAGGTGGTGTCCCTCCATTAAGTATCCAAGTATAAGTAGGAGTATCTTCCCAACCAATCTTCAATTGATATTTTTCATACTCGTACGCAACCCTTGTGATTCCTGTATAAACTGTATACATTGTCTCTGTAGAGGTAGGTTGATTACTGGTGGACCAAAAACTATGGGTATACACCCAAGTAATACAATATGGGCATGTCATCACTCTTATGTACCTGTCCATCTTATATTCTGTTCTTGTTCTTCCCGTAGAAACATATTTATATCCATCATGATTTGAATCATTACTGTCAGGATTTGTTACATCCCATATTTTCTCCCCTGTTGCTCCCCAATAAGTATATTCTTTTTGTTTCATATATTTTACATAAATACTTCCAGTTGTTACCCATCGATATCCACTGCTACTTGACGGAGGATAAGTAGAATATATCGGATATTCATAATCTGGTTCATGATAGTCCATATCTCTCCAATATCCCTGATCAACCAACTGTTGTTTTCGATAACGTGTCCATGTTCTATTTTCTTCTGACACAACCCATCGATAATCTCCACTTGTTTGTGGTGGAGTATAGGTTCTTTCTTCATAGCCGATATCACCCGGTTGCAAATCTACCCAATCATATTTGGCATATTGTAATATATAAGGATTTTCATATTTTGTATCTACTATAGAAAAATCAAACCCTGCAGCGTAAGGGGTACCATTAGTCGAGATAATCCAATCAGAGGTCCCATACTCTTCCCATGTTGATATACTTTCCTGCTTTTTGTATTCAAGCTTTTCTTCTCCACCAGGATAATCTATTATCCTAATTAAATTATTTGAACTATCATATATATAATTAATTTTATAATGAACTATATTAGGTGTAGTATTGTCTAAATCATTGTTTAATTCAATAACTATTTGACTTAATAAGTTATTTTGATAATTAAAAATAGCCTTGTTATGATGTTTATCTTCTATATAATTAATTTGCTCAGTATTATTAAGAAAATATACTGTATATGCATATTCCTCAAATTCATCAGAATATATAATTCTCTTTCCACTATAATCTTTTATGAATTCTTTAGTGTTTCCTCCAGGAAATTTTAATAAATATTCATAAGTATCCCCATCATCTACATCATAATTTAAAATTATACCTGAACCATCCTCAGCTATAGCACATAAAATAAATCCAGGTTCACAAAAATCTATTTCTTCATTATTTTGTACATTCACTTCCGGGGTGATAAAATAGATACTGCTGCCATCACTGTCAATGTACTTAAAATGAATATTTGCATCGTTCTCCAAGCCCGGTATATATTGACTATGTACTGACTCATCTAATTTAATAATTGCCTCATTATAATTTAAATGCCAGTTGTTACCATAACCTATATTTTTTACTGATTCATCATTATTATAAACATGAGATATAGAAAAGGAAAAATCACCGATATTGGCATAATCTAAATGATTAAAAACCAAATCACCGGTAATATCATTTGTAAAACCAACACCAGCATTTACTGCTGATTGCTCATGATATGATGATGATAAGTTTAAACCATCTTGTATTTCAATATAACCTACTTCTATAAATGGACTAAGCTGTGGATAAATATCATATGATTCATATTTATTAAAAATATTATAATAACCTATCTTATTATCTTGACTTAGTTCAATTATCCTGTCTTTAAATATATTATTTTTAAATTCATACTGCCATTTTCTTAACAATTTTGTTATATTCCAATTTGCATCATATTCTGTAAGATATATACTAGTAGTTTTAAATGTATCAATCACATCTGGATATGTTGTTACAAAGTTTATACCATCTATATCATCAAAGTCATTAATATTACTGCCTTCAATATTCACCTCTCTTACTTTTATGTCACACCCAACACAATTATTACTAGACATACTATCAGTGAAAGAATAATAATCATAATCAAGATATATATTTCCATATGTAATAAAGTATTTATTCAGATTTAGGATCTGGTCCAAATCAATCTCAAAATATGTCTTATACCCATCTCCAATTCTAAGATCTCTTGTTAAAAGAGTATTAGGTTGATATTTTGCTTTTAGTGGACTATTACTATCACTAGAATGAATATGAATTGAGGGATCAATTATTATCGGGTAAACTCTTTCTTTACTAGATAACCAATCCTTGCTTGGTTGTACCGTCATTTTATATGAATATTCACCTTTTTTTTCTATGTTTATTTTTATATCTGATGAAGTAGCTCCTTGGGAATCTTCCATGTATAATGATCCAAATTGGAATATGGTTTTTCCTTCTTCATTATTAAAAAATATATCTTCCCCGATTTGTACCATTTTTACATTCTTAACATCAATATTTAATGATATTGTAAAGTTATCCTTGTATTCTTTTAATATAAAGTTCTCTTTTATTTCTTGTTCTTTAATTAAATATTCTAAGTCTACATTTTTAAAAATATTAGGATATAATATTCTCTCTTTAGTAGATTCTACAACTCTAATGTCTTTGCTTTTTATTTGCTTATCAATTTCAATCTCACTGTCTGCAATGTCTTCTATTATCCAATCTATCATATATTCTTCATATCGTAATTCAATTTTTTTGTTTTCACGAATTTCTTTAGGTAACTTAATATCATAGAAATTCTGTTTATTTTGATATAATTGATTATTAACATCGTAAACTAATGTATTATCTATTTCTTCCCATTTGCCGTTATTATTATAATGAATAGGTTCATTATAAATAACTATTGCGTTTGTTCCATCTTGTTTTTTAAAATGTTTAGTATATTCACCCCTCTTTGATACATTCTCATGCGTTATCGGAATACTAGCTCTTTTGACAGAATCATTATCTTTTGTTGTTACTGTTTCTTCCGTATTTTTGTCTTTAACCTCTTCGTAACTTCCAACTACCGAATCCGAAGCAAAAGTAGCAAGTTGATATGGACCAGAAGTCCAAATTATGGATGCAATCACTACTATAGCTATCGGTTTTACCAAAACCTTACGTAATTTCCGTAATGATTTTGGAGAAATTTTACTTTTCATGATTAATCCAATTATTTTGATTAATCGCATAAATAACCCTCCTTTTAAATTTTGTTTTTTATATTTATATTATAACTAATCCCCCAAAGATTTGTTAAAATTTATAAATAGTATGTTTTTTGTCTCTCTAGGAGACAGAAAATCATGTAATTTATATTTTTTTGACAAATAAATACTTTTTAATAAAAAAAATGAGGAATAATCCTCATTCATTTGATAAACATCAATATCGTAATATGAACTGCATTGGCTGTTAAAAAACAATGTGACCTCACCCGTAGGTCCGTGACGGTGCTTGGCAAATATGACATCAACCTGTCCGGCAAGTTCGGAGTTTTTATGATAATAATCATCGTGATAAAGGAAAGCGACAATATCGGCATCCTGTTCAATATTGGATTCGAAATCAAATTATTCCGATCATCTGTATAATCTCCAGTTGTTGTAGTAAAATTATTTTTTTAAGGATTTGAGGTATGTAAAACTTTATGATTTAAATTCCAATTTACAACCCTTGAATCCACCGGTAAATTATTAAAAAGATCATAATATTTATAAAACTGAGCATTCCCCTTATTATCGATAATGTTAATCGTATGCCCATAATTATCAAAAGTGTAAATCACATAATTTCCTAAATCATCAATAAATTTTGTTTGTTGAAATTGATAATTTATATTAAAATACGAAAGGTTTTTTCTAATAGAATTTTCATAATTATATAATTCAACTTTTGATACTTTATATTTTATTGAACTATGATAACTATAATGAATTCCATTATCAAAACTATTCTTAGCATCAATTAAATGATTATAAGTATCATATTGAAAAATATTGTCTCCTTCATTAACTAATTCATCTGTTTCAGGATCAATATAAAAATGAGAAGTTTTAGTTAATTGATTATTTGTATAATCAAATCTAATTTCTTTAAATATCTCAAGAACATTATTTTCATTTTTTCGATTAATTGTGATAGATTCCAAGTTTTGATTTCCTGTTGTATAGTAATTAAAAATTGCTTCATTACCGACTGAATCATAGACACGAGCTATTTTCTCAGTATTCCAAATATACTCGATTATATATTCTTTATTTGTGATAGTATCCCTAACTTTAGTAAATTTCTTATTTGGATTCAATTCTTCAAAAAATGATATCTTTAGCCCATCTGGTGTGATAAGATTTTTCTCTACTCCAAAATTCGTTATATCATAATTATGAATTATTTCAAATTTTTGCCCTGAACCATCTTCTGCAATATAATAATAATACACTAAATTATCGCCTGATGAATATTCTGAATATTCATGATAATAAATTATCGAACCATCTGCATCCTGATAATAACAATTACCATTTTGTTCATTATAGTGCATAACCTGATTTAAATTAATATTCCAACCTTTTCCATAACCGATATTTTTATCTTTATTAGATAGGTCATATATATGATTTATACCAAAACTAAAAATTTTTCCAATGGTTCGTAATCATTATGCACAAAGGTTAGATTACCTGTATAATCGTTAACATATCCTACTCCTGCATTACCAGCTGAATGGCTATGATAGGTCCAATAATCATTTAAACCGCTTTGTTCAACATATCCAATCGTTACCATCGGCTTAACGCCTGATGTGTTATTCGCTGAATCAAACAACACATATTCGTCTAAAACATTCTTATCATCGGATAACTCTAATATTCCAATAGATTGAAAGTTATTTTTCCATTTTTGAATTAACTTAGTAATATCCCATAAATAAGTTGTATTTGGTAATCCGGGTACTGTATTTTGGTTATTTTTATTGACCATAACATAATCAATAATTTCCGGATTTGTTATATTTGTACTGCTACCGTTTATGCTAGAATACAACACATCTGACTTTACTTCCCGTAAATTAACCTGACAATCATTATCACAATAATTTTCATTATTATAAACATCCAATTGTAAATTTGCATAAGTTACTACTGGTTTTGTTAATACTTCACCTATATTTAATTCAATATAACTACGGTAAATTTCTGAAGAATCCCTTCCTGTTTTAATATAATTTAAATATTCATAATATGATGATCCAAAAGTATATTTATCTCTTAAAGGACTTGTACCATTACTTGTTATGGTTATTGTCGGATCAATAGTGATTGGATATAAAATTTCTGGACTTTTTAACCATTTATCATTTGGTGTGATGATTAATTCATAATCTTTATTATTTAAATTGGTAATTTGTACATTAATATCTCTAGATACATTATGATTACTATCAAACAAAATAAATGAACCTAAAGAGAAATAACTTCATCTAGTTCATTAACAAAAACAAATTCTCCGTCTAATTCTTTTAATACCAAATCTTTTACTTTAAAATTATATTTTACACTGAAATTTTCTATATATCTATTTAATATAATATTTTCTTTGATCTTTTGACCTTTAATAATATATCTAAAAATGTAGCCATGTATTTTTATTAATAACCCTCTCATTAAAATCTTTTGTTTTTTTATTTAACCTAAATTAGTTAAATATAAATTAACTATTTATATTATAACAAATCCCCCAAAGATTTGTTAATTTTTATAAATAATATGTTTTTTTTATCTCCGGGAGACAGAAAATCAGGTTATTTATATTTTTTAATAAAAAAAATGAGGAATAATCCTCATTCATTGTGATAAACATCTATATCGGAAAATGAACTGCATTGTCTGTTAAAAAACAATGTGACCTCACCCGTAGGTCCGTGACGGTGCTTGGCAAATATGACGTCAACCTGACCGGCACGTTCGGAATTTTTATGATAATAATCATCGCGATAAAGAAAAGCGACAATATCGGCATCCTGTTCAATACTACCTGACTCACGCAGGTCAGCCATAATCGGTTTTTTATCTTCACGGGTTTCAACCTGCCGTGATAATTGTGCACAGGCAAGAACCGGAACCTTAAATTCCCGGGCAATTTCCTTCAACGTTCTGGATATTTCCGATACTTCCTGGACCCTGTTCCCGCCGTTTTTTTCACTACCGGTTAAAAGCTGCAGGTAATCAATAATAATTAATCCTAACTGATTATCTTTTGTCTGTACTAATTTACGACATTTTGCCCTTACTTCACTTACCTTAATACCTGGTGTATCGTCAATATAAATATGATAACGGGCTAGGGCAGCCGAAGCTACCAACAGGCGGTTTATTTCACTTGAATCCAGTTGTCCTTTACGCAGGTTCTGGGCATCAATCTGAGCTTCACTTGTCAGTAAACGATGCACCAACTGCTCTGCACTCATCTCCAAACTGAAAATTGCGATACCGGGATTATTGTTATATTTTGCGACATTTTTTGCCACGTTTAACACAAACGCCGTTTTCCCCATTGAAGGGCGGGCCGCCAGAATAAACAAATCCTCTTTTTGTAATCCCAAAGTCAAAGCATCCATACGGCTAAACCCTGTTTGCAGTCCCGTAATTTCAATACCTTTTTCCGACTGGGCCTTGATCTTTTCAAAAACATCATGAACTACTTCTTTTATTTCCTTAAAATCAGCAGCACTGCGGTTACGCGCAACGAGCATGATTTTCTTTTCGGCATCATCTAGTAAATCATCCAGTTCTATATCTCCGTTAGTGGCGCTTTGCGCAATCTGGTTTGCAGTATCGATTAATTTCCGTGCTACGGCCTTTTCCCTGACAATATCAACATAGGTATTGACATTGGCGGTCGTAGGCACCATTTCCGATAGCTCAATCAGATATTCCATTCCGCCGACTTCCAAATACTGATTCTTATCCTTTAATTTAGTGGTAACAGTCGTTATATCAATCGGCTTTTTTTCCTCATTTAATTCAACGATTACCTTGAATAATATCTGATGTCGCATTTGATAGAAATCTTCCGGATGAATCTTATCGACAATATCCACCATAACCCGATTATCTAAAAATATCGACCCGATAAGCGATTGTTCCGCTTCATTGTTAAATGGAACTGCATTCATAACTATTCACCCACAATTACTATTTATTTGTGACTAATACCTGAAATTCAGCAACCACATCACGGTGTAACTGAACACTTACCTTGGTATATCCCAATGTCTTTATACTGTCATCCAGGATTATTTTCCGTTTGTCTATTATGATACCGTGATCTTTTTCCAAAGCTTCGACGATTTGTTTAGTACTGATAGAACCGAATAATCGCCCGTCTTCACCGACCTTCACTTTAAAAATCAATTGTTTATTGTCTATTTTTTCTTTTAAGGCTTTGGCTTCTTCCAAGGCTTGTTTTTCGGCAAGCTGTTTTGCTTTCTTTTCATCTTCAAGCTTTTTGATATTACCTTCGCTTGCGGCAACCGCCTGATTATTATTTATGAGAAAATTCGCGAAACCGTCAGCCACATTAATTACCTGACCTTTTTTCCCTTTATTTTTAACATCAGCTAATAATATCACTTTCATTTTTTTGGTCCTCCTCTAAGTATTCATTTATCTTTTCAATTAATAAATGATAAGCATCCTGTAAGGTCATATCGCTTAATTGTGTCGCGGCATTGTTAAAATGACCTCCGCCACCCATTTTTTCCATAATTAACTGACAGTTGACCTCACCAAATGACCTCGAGCTGATACCGATAAGATTGGCATCTATCTTACCAATCACAAAGGATGCCTTAACATTTTCAATCATCAATAGCCAATCCGCTGTCTGCGCCAACTTCACCTTTGTCAGATTTTCAATATTGTCAGCCACGACAACGGCCATATTGTTATTTGTGATTTCCACCTTTTCAAATAATTCGGCACGAAGCATATGTTCTTCATAGCTTTCTCTTAACATTGTCTGTACGGCCAACGTATCCGCACCCTGTTTGCGTAAGAATGACGCAGCTTCAAAGGTTCTGCTTCCCGTACGGTAAGTAAAGTTATTGGTATCAACTATTATACCTGCCAACATAACAGTGGCGTCTATATCACTGATTTGTACCTTATACGGATAATACTCTATCAGCTCGGATATTAATTCCACGGTTGATGAAGCATAAATTTCCGTATAAATAATATCAGGCGATTCAATGAATTTAGCGCCGCGACGATGATGGTCAATAACCACCAAATTCTTGGCTTTACTTATTAGTTTAGGTTCTATTACCAAACTCGGATTCTGCGTATCAACCACAATCAGCAATGTCCTCGATGACACCAAGTCTAATGCTATCTGCGGTGCCACGATTCTGTTTAATAAACTACTGTTGTTTTCATTCAGGAAAGTCAAGACCTTTCCCAATGTATCATCAATTTCTTTTGTATCAAGAACAATAAAACTTTCTTTTTCACTTTTCTTTGCGATATTATACATACCGATGCATGCCCCGAAACTGTCGACATCGGGTATCTTATGACCCATAATAATAACATTGTCCGCCCGCTCGATTAACTCTGATAAATCCTGGGCAACAACCCTAGCCCTAACGCGGTTACGTTTCTCGATAATATTTGATTTACCACCAAAGAATCTGATATCCTTTTCCCCCATGATAACAGCCACTTGGTCACCACCGCGGCTTTGGGTAAGTTCCAAGGCTTCCAAAGCTTTGTCATTTAATGTTATTAAATTATTCTGATTAAAACTTATTCCGATACTTATTGTCAGACTGGAATCAAACTGCTCGCTGACCTTTTTGATTCTCGATAATATGTCAAACTTATTGTTTATCATCTTTTGCAGCACCGAATGCTCAATCAACAATAAATAACGTCCCTCGGCATAGCTTTTTAAAAAGATGTTTTGTTCACTGGCATACTGAATAATCAAGGAATTAACGCGACCCATAAACATATAGCGTTTCTGCTCCGTTAAGTCACGGACAGCTTCATCCAAATTATCCATAACCAAATAACCGACGGCGATTTGCTTACCCTCATACTGTCTGATTTTCTGTTCTCTTTCAGATACGTCTATCAAATATAATGTTCGATACAGCGGAAAATGGATTACTTCAAAAATCCTGCCGCTCATTTCCACAAGATAATTTTCCAAGCTTAATTTTTCAAATAAAGTCGTATCGATATCACCTAAATGTTTACCGACTATCTTAGTTCCTAAAACTTTTCTGGTAAAATAATTAACCCATTCTATAATAAATTTATCATTGTATACCATTATCGCCACAGGAAAATTGTTGAAAGTGTTAGAACCGACTTTTCTAATCTGATAGCCTAATTCATCTATTAACTTTGCCTTACTGTCCTGAGAATAATAACGGAACAAAAACATTACCTGCATTGACATCATTAAAACCAAAATCATGCTTAGGGAGATTATTTCTGGTCTCGGATAGGTAATTGCCGTTACCACTATATAAGCAAAGACAATTATGCAAAACATAATCACATAAGCTAATCTTTTTTTATATTTATTTTCCATAAAAATAGCTCCTCTTGTCTACTCTACATTCTACATATTATAGCATACTTTATATGATAAAACAATTACATAGAATTGGCCAATATTTTGATTTACTTATTGTGTCAATAAATATATAATGTATTTATCATAATGAATTAAGGATGATAAAATGCAGATTTATGATTTAGAATTATACCAATATATATACTTATTATTAGCCGCATTATTTTCCTATATTATCAAAGGTATCGCCGGATTTGGCAACACATTGTTAATGACACCTCTGTTTTCATTTGTCTTAAAATCCAAACAAATCACACCGATTGATTTATTATTTAGTATCCCAATTAATACCTTTTTAATATTAAAGGACCGAAAAGATTTCTCGTTAAAAGTGGTTTTACCGATATCAATCCTCCTTTTAATCGGAGACGTCATCGGTGCCCTCTTTTTACAAACAACGGATGATCGGATTCTGAAAATTATTTTAAGCATACTTATAATCGGAATCGCAATCGAAATGGGTACTAGACCGAAAAAGGTGGAAGGAAAAAGAGCCAACCCCCTTTTTCTAGGAGTTATCGGCGTGATGTCAGGTATAACGGCCGGAATTTTCGGCATCAGCGTGCTGCTTATAGCTTACATTAGCAGGACTTCCAGCAGCCGCGGTAACTTTCGCTCGAGTCTGGGATTTGTATTCCTCATCGATAATTTCTTTCGATTAATATATTATATAATCATGCCCAATCCCATTATTACCGTCAGTTCTATAAGATATTTCATTCTCCTTTTTCCAAGTGTAATACTGGGAATGTTTATCGGTGTCAAGCTTGAAAAACGCATAAATGAAAAGGCCATGATGAAAATACTGATTACGATCCTGGTTTCCACAGGTGTGATGTTATTTCTCCAAAATATTGTATAAAAAGACAATACTACCGTATTGTCTTTCTTTATCTTATTGATCCGTCAACTAAATACTCGCCTTTTTTAACCTGTAATTCCCCGCCTTCGGGAATAATCAGCAAACTGTAGCTTAACTCCTCATCATTTATTTCATCGGGAGCAAACGCTATCTCTCCATCCGGCTCACAAATGGCATAGTCAAACGGAACACTCTTAAAACAGTCTTTTATATAATCAATAATCAATTCTTCCTGCGCCACATAATTTATTTTCTTTCTGAACGGATCGATAAAGAGATTAATCATAAAACCAAAAAAACGATCTTCTTTATAATATATCAGATTAACCATCTGATTTGCTATACCTAAAAAATTACTCATAAATAAAATAATACTGTAATTGTCGCTAGTCATCAGCTGATAAAAATTCTCCGTGATGTCTCTATATAAAAATGATTCTTCATAAGCGGGTTTCCCGTCATCGGCTATTTTCGTCCGACAATTCAACACCGAAAAATCTCCAAAATGAAAACTATCCATGAGATACTTTAATATCGATTCTTTTAAATTCAATTTTTCTTTACGAAAAACAAATCCGATAGAAATATAGTCTCCCATAATGTTACTCCCATAACAATTTTTCTACTTCTATTTTATAATATATTTCTTCATAATAAAAGAAAAATTTACCTAAAAGAAAAAACTCCCGAGTGGGAGTTATTAATCTCTTGAAAATGGCAACAATGCTACATGTCTAGCCCGTTTAATGGCTATTGTCAATTCACGCTGATGTTTTGCACAGGTACCCATCACACGTCTAGGTAAAATCTTACCGCGGTCCGATGTATATCTTCTTAATAAATCAACATTTTTATAATCAATTAATACTGTTTTGTCTTTAACGTCTTGATTTTTATTTTGATTGCTTACACAGAAGTTACATACCTTACGACGTCGACCTCTACCTTTAAAATTACGACGTCCTTTGTTATCTTTATTATCAGTCATTGTTTACTACCTCCTTCTTTAGAATGGTAAATCATCCTCGGATATATCTACATTAGGATTATCATCAAAGTAATTATCATTAGGTTGTGAATAATCATTGGTCTGATTACTGCTAAATTGCGGCTGTTCTTTATTAATGTTAAAGGTTGGTGCTTGCTGTTGATAAAATTGCGAGTTATCATTCTGATTACTTGACGATTGCAAAAAGACAACATTATCACAGATTATTTCCGTGATATATCTCTTAGTACCGTCCTGAGCATCATAACTCCGGTTTTGGATGCGACCTTCAACACTGATTAACTGACCCTTTTTAACATAACGGCCTACATTTTCCGCAAGTTTACGGTAACAAACGCAGTTAAAAAAATCTGTCTCTCTGACACCATTTTGTGATGTATAGTTACGATTAACCGCAAGTGAAAAAGATCCTACGGTAATTCCCGTTGTTGTCACCTTAACCTCAGGGTCTTTAGTTAATCTGCCAATTAATATTACTTTATTTAACATCTGATTCACATCCTTTATTCTTCTTCTTTAATGATAATATAACGGATGATATCTTCACTAATACGAGCTAAACGATCAAATTCATTAATCGCTTCAGTCGATGCATTAACATATAGAACAACATAATGTCCTCTACGGAAATCATTTATTTCATAAGCCAGGTTTTTTAATCCCCAGTTATCAACTTTAACGATTTCAGCCTTTTGCTCCGTTAAAACATTAGTGAAATTGTCTATTACTTGTTTTCTGGCTTCGTCTTCTAAATTAGGACGAATAATAAACATAATTTCATATTTTTTCATTACGACACCTCCTTTTGGACTATGGCCCATATAAATATGAGCAAGGATCTCTATTTATGTAGTATTACCCACATCAAATTATTATATCATTTAATATATAATCTGTAAACAATATTTTTTATTCAAGATAATCATTTACCGTTAATGATTCGATATCGGGCAGTAATTTATCATATTTCGGTTTCATAACACTAATAGCCACATAGGCAAACAAGGACATGAATATTAAGAATATCATCGGCAATAAAACCGGATATAACAGTAAAATTAAGATACCAGCACCCAAAATAATAATTAGGAAAATAGTGCGGAAAGGATATGCCGCCGCAAATAAAAATGAATATTTAATTTTTTGAAGGGTTTTATGCTTTGGATAATATAAAAATATCATAAATATCTGCATAAAAGTCATCAAATATATAAGAATCATAATTATTGTCAAAGCAAAACCGGCTTTGCCGATTAAACCGGTTTCGTTAATAATCTGCACATAATAGCTTCTGACATTGATATATAATATTAATCCGACAATTAAAAAAAGCAAAAATACTTTCTGAATCCTCCAATATTCTTGGAAGAAGATCAGAAAAAAAGCTTTAAATATCGGAAATTCCTTTTCCTGAACAAATGTGTTTACCAGTATAAATAACGTGACTGTGGCCGGTAATAAAGTAAAGATACCAAATCCGATTACTACCAAGAAAAACCAAATCATATTAATCACAACTAAATAAAATAACCGATCAAAAAAAGTATATAGTCTGCTACCTACAAAACGTTGAAAATCCATTGCTTCCACCTTCCTATGAAATAAAAAAATAAAAGAGCAAAGCTGCTCATTTAGATATTTGCTGATTGTATTTTACGCAAGTCTTGTAAAACCTGATTAAATATCGCTTTAAATTTAATATAATAAAAATTAATAAGATTTGAGTTTCGATTAACGATAGCTTGTTCAAATGCTTCAGAGACTTCATATAACGGCAATGAACCGATATTTTTCGAGATTCCTTTACATGAGTGAACAAGTCTTCTTGCCTCATCCAAATCTTTTTCCAAACATTTTTCGAGATTTTCAACCAGACACCCATGATTTTCTAAAAAAGTTTGAATCACTCTAAAATAGATCTGTTCATAACCATTCATTAAATTTAAAGCCAGGTCCACATCCACAACATTTAAACTATCAACAGTAATCATTTTAACCCTCCCTCTTTTATAATATTATATACATATATCTAAAAAAAATCAATATAAAAGGGAGAATTTACTCTATTTCGGGATAATTCGGATAGAATGGTTCAATGTGAACACTGATAAAAGTTTCATTACCAAATTCATGATATATTTTATTTTCCAATATTGTGGCGATTTCATGTGCTTGTTCAACATTTAAATTCTTATCGACAAAAATATGCATATCGATGGAAACATAATAGCCTATTCGGCGTGTTCTGATATTGTGATAGCCTTTAATCTCCTTGACATCTTTTATTATATCTTCTATCATTTTTAATTCATCGCTT
>JAWLBU010000057.1:0-14476 GCA_041687555.1 Haloplasmataceae bacterium
TCATATCTTTTACCATTATTTTTCATAATGACACATCCTTTACTTTCTTTATTTTAGCAAGTCTAACTTGATGTGTCCATACTTATATACTACACCCACAATAACTGTATTTTGAAGTCCCACTGAAGGAATTGTAACATATAAATTAGGATAAAAATGATACACATCAATTTGATTATTTATTGTCTCTGATGATGAAATAAGAACAATTTGATAAGGATAATTCGGTAATATAAAAATATTATCAAACTTTAAATTAGAAATATAGTTATTAGTAGATGATAAATCATCTAATTTTCTTTCATCAACCGTTGTATTAAATAGCTTCAATAAAATATAATAATCTGTGTTTGAATCTGGATCGTCTAATTGTACATCAAATGTTATTTCACCTTTCTTATTTTCAGGATTCAATATCTTTCCACTTGTCCAAATCTCTGTGGTGATTTCATGGCTTACAAGAACCACATCTTCTTTCTTTTGACTTTCATCCTGATAATCCACTATCATCGATAAAGTATAAGTTGTATTTTTGTTTAATTTATTGAATGTATATGATAAATTACTTTTATTATTAAAAATGCGATCTTTCTCTGATGTTAACGTTTTTAGGTCTTCATCACTTTCTAAAGTAATTGACACATAAGTGACAATTTTATCCGGATCAGTTAGAGTTGCTTGTATCTTCAACTGATCTTTCGTTAGCTCATACTGAATATCCCCAGTTGGTATTGTTTTAGGAATTTCTTCAGTTGTTGTAGTTGTGTCAGCTGTTGTAGTAGCTTCAGTTGTAGTACTTGTTGTCACTTGGGTATCAACTATTTTACACCCCATTAAAAACAAAGATACCAAAAATAAAATAACTAAATATCGAAAATTACGCATATAATCAACCTTCCCAATACTAAATATAGCATACCCCTTTTAATTAATAGCTAACTAGCTTAAATTCATTTTATTGAGAATATTACTATATTACTTTTTATATTATGTTTAATATCTTCTTACAATCTTAAATATACCATTTATAACCTAACATTACAAGATTTTTTATTTAGGTTGTATAGACATGAGATATATTATTTTATATTCTACATCATTAATTATGTAAGCTCATATTACACCCAATATTTAATATATTATTTATATATAAAAAACTCCTGTAGTTTTATTATTAACTACAGGAGTAGCCTATTTTATTCTTTTTTTTTTGATCCACTGGGACATGGATACTATTGTGGTGGAGATAGCAGGAGTTGAGCCCTAGTCCGTAGATACTTACTAATTAAAATTAAAAAAGGTTATTTATAACCTTTAAAAAGTGCGAACAGGGAGACTTGAACTCCCACGGCATAAGCCATATGCTTCTGAGACATACGCGTCTACCAGTTCCGCCATGTCCGCATCAGTTTAAATTTTAACATATTCCATATCGTAATGTAAATAAATTTTAATATGAAATTATTGTCTTTTTATGTTTTACTTGATTAATTCATTTTATTACTTTACAGGGTACTTTATCGCATTTTTCTCCATTTTATCCATTATAATCTTTTCAATATCAAAACCATGTTCATCAGCAAAGCGAAAACAATAGATTAAAACATCGGCTAATTCATCCTTAATATTTTGCATATTCTTTTCATATGCTTCCTCATTTGACTTCCATTGGAAGTTTTCCAAAAGTTCCGCTGCTTCTAAAACAATGGAAATTGCCATATCCTTACCGTTATGATATTTATACCAATTTCTATCTACAGAAAAATCATGGATTTTTTTTACTATTTCTTCTAATTTATTCATAAACCTCACCTAAACCTATACTAAAATATAATATACACATTAAAAAGGGGCTGAATATCAGCCCCTTTTTTTCTGAATATACTTAGCGAGCCTCGACTATTAATTTAATTGCTGTTCTTTCTTCGCCATCAATCATAATGTCAGCAAATGCTGGAATACAAATAAGATCTTTACCTGTTGGAGCCACATAACCTCTAGCAATTGCGATTGCTTTAACAGCTTGATTAAGTGCACCAGCACCAATAGATTGAATCTCAACGACTCCGCGTTCACGGAAGCAGTTCGCTAAAGCTCCGGCTACAGAATTTGGATTAGATTTTGATGAAACCTTTAATACTTCCATAGTCTAATACCTCCTATAATTTTTATTACATTGAAAGTATATTCAATGTTTTAACCCCATATGACAATTAACTAATTATAATTTAATTAGTCTTATCATAATTTAATCACATTATACATAATTAGTAAAGCGAAATTTGTCGAATAACTGAAAAGAAATATAAAAATTTCACTTTTTTTATAAATTTATAACGATTTTTCTATAAAATTTATTCTTTCTATACTTAATGCCTTACCTGTTTTTTGTTCAATTTCCAATAAAACAGCGTTTAATTGGATATCCCCTGTCTCAACGGGAGTAAATCTGTTAGGTAATCCGTTAATAAAACGATTAATGACACTTTCCCTATTTACTCCGATAACACCGTTTAACGGACCCGTCATTCCGACATCGGTGATATAAGCAGTTTTACCTGCTAATATGCGATTATCCGCGGTAGCTACATGAGTATGCGTACCGATGACTGCTGACGCCCTTCCTTCGGCATAATAGCCGAAAGCGACTTTTTCACTTGTAGCTTCAGCATGGAAATCAACAATAATTATGGGGGTAATTTCCTTTATTTTATTATATATTTCATCAAAAGTGCGGAACGGACAATTAAGCGGTGGCATGTAGGTTCTGCCCATCAGATTAATAATCGCTATTTTACTGTCATTGTAATTATAAATATCATAGCCTTTACCGGGCACACTGATATCCATATTTGCTGGTCTTAATAAATTTTTGGCACTTTCAATAAAATTATATATTTCGCGATTATCAAAGGTGTGATTTCCCATGGTGATTACATTGATTCCTTCTTCTAAGAATTCCTTATACATGACCTCTGTAATCCCTCTACCATGTGCGGCATTTTCACCATTGGCGATAACAAAATTAACTTTATAATCGCTTTTTAATTTCATTAAGTTTTTCTTAACAATATTTCTACCTAATGAACCATATATATCTCCAATAAATAGAATATTCATTACATCATCTACTTTCTATTTCTTAGTAAAAAATAAAGTGGGTAACCCCACTTTATTACTACTTAGCAACCTCAACAGCTCTTGTTTCACGAATAACGGTAACTTTAATTGTTCCAGGATAATTAAGCTGTTCCTCAATCTTCTTTTTCACATCTCGAGCTATGCGATGTATTTCCAAATCACTTATACTTTCAGGCTTAACTAATACACGTACTTCACGTCCTGCCTGAATAGCATATGATTTTTCCACACCTTCAAAAGAATTTGAGATTTCTTCTAATTTCTCCAAACGATTCACATAATTCTCTAATGATTCACTTCGAGCTCCCGGTCTTGCTGCGGATAACGCATCAGCAGCTGCGACTAATGAAGCAATAATCGTTTTTGGTTCGGTATCTCCATGATGTGATGCGATAGCATCTAATACAACAGGATGTTCACGATACTTTTGTGCTAATTTATATCCTATTTCAACATGACTTCCTTCGACCTCATGGTCTACGGCTTTTCCAATGTCGTGTAATAAACCAGCGCGTCTTGCTAGAACTTCGTCTTCTCCAATTTCTGCTGCTAACTTACCTGATATAAACGCTGTTTCAATTGAATGTCTTAATACATTTTGCCCATAACTCGTACGATAATTTAATCGACCTAATAATTTTACTAAATCAGGATGCAATCTGCCGATAGTTGTCTCAAATACGGCTTCTTCGCCTAAGTCTCTAATACGTTCTTCAACATCACGTCTTGATTTTTCAACAACTTCTTCAATTCTAGCCGGATGGATACGACCATCCTGAACTAGCGTTTCTAATGCTAGTCTTGCAACCTCACGTCTTATTGGATCAAAGCAGGATAATACGACAGCTTCAGGAGTATCATCGATAATTAAATCCACTCCGGTTAATGTCTCAATCGTTCTAATATTTCTACCTTCACGACCAATAATACGTCCTTTCATATCATCATCAGGTAAACTTACTACGGATACAGTCTTTTCACTTGCCATGTCTGCGGCATATTTTTGAATAGCCAGTGAAATATATCCCTTAGCTTTTTTATCGGCTTCAAACTTAGCTTTTTCTTCTTCATCTTTAATATATTGAGCAATTTCCACGGAAATTTCCTCTTGAACTTTCTGCATTAAAATCTCCTTGGCTTGTTCTTTGGTATATCCGGAGATTTCTTGCAACAACTTCTCTTGTTCAAGTAATTTCTCAATAATTTGTTCTTCTTTTTGTTTTAATTCCTGAATTTTACTTTCAATTTTGTCTTCTTTGTATGACAATTGTTCTTCACGTCTTGTTATATTTTTCTGACGTTGGTCCAAACTTTCTTCACGATTTGATACTCTAGCTTCTAATTCTAAAACAATTGCCTTTCTTTCCTTTAATTCACGTTCAGTTTCTAATTTAATCTTATGTTGTTCTTCTTTAATCTCGATTAATGTTTGACGTTTTTTATTCTCTGCTTCTTTTAAAGCTTCATCAATAATTTGTTGGGCTTTTTCTTTCGAACGAGCTATTTTATTTTCGTATATTAAACTTCTAATAAAATATCCAATCAACGTTCCAACTATTGCTACTAACAAAATAGAGATGATTAGCTGATAAACTTTTAATTCTATCAAATGGTACACCTCCAAATTATTTGTAAGCTAAGCACAGTTGGACAAAATGTATTCCACAATATTATCTTACATTTTTTTTTTCTTCAAGTCAAGATAAAATAATGAATGCATTAAATAAATATCCGAATAGACAATATAAGATAAAAAAAGCACAGATTTTTTAATTCCGTTGCTTTTTTGTACTCTGACATAATTTATCAAATTTATAATATAAAACAAATACTAAAACCAAGAAAATTCCGAAGGCTATGTACTTCTTTTTTTCATAACTCATAACCGCGTATAAAAGGGAAAAACTTCCCGCAGTCAATAAAATTATCCCTATAATACCTAATGTAAGATACATTAATATTTTTAATCGTTTTTTCTTGAAAAATAAAATTAATACTTCAAATATGCTTAGGAGTATTGATACCACTCCCACAAAGATAGCGAGCCTCATTATTTTTTCATGTTGCGTAAAATAAAACACACCGGCGATTATCGCCCAAAAAAGGATATTAGCGATTAATGTTTCAATAAAATTCGGTAAATATTTTTTCATAGTGACTCCTTAAATAAATATTCACCTATAGTATTGTTATATTCAGTAATTCTATAACAATGAATACTAGAAAAAAAAGACACTATAAAATGTATCCTAGGATACATTTTACATGTGCCTTTAATCTTCATATGTTACCTCATCATCTTCCTCAGATTTTAAGATATCGGAATTGATTTTCAGAGCCTCACGGATTTGCGTTTCGATTTCCTGACTTATTAAAGGATTATCCTTAAGAAATTGTTTTGCATTTTCCCGACCTTGTCCTATCTTTTCATTTTTATAGGAATACCATGCACCGCTCTTACCTATTATATCCAGTTCTGCTCCTAAATCAAGGATTTCCCCTTCTTTCGAAATACCCTCGCCATACATAATATCAACTTCAGCCGTTTTAAAAGGCGGAGCCACCTTATTTTTAACAACCTTTATTTTCGTATGGTTACCAACAATCTCCGTTCCTAATTTTAATTGTTCGCCACGGCGAACTTCCAGACGAATTGTCGAATAAAACTTTAAAGCACGACCTCCGGGAGTAGTTTCAGGATTACCGAACATTACTCCTACTTTTTCACGTATTTGATTGATAAAAATTGCGATTGCCTTTGATTTACTGATAGCACCGGCTAATTTTCGCATTGCCTGTGACATGAGTCTTGCTTGAAGTCCTACGTGACTGTCTCCCATTTCCCCTTCGATTTCGGCTTCCGGAACTAAGGCGGCGACACTATCAACGACTACAACGTCTATCGCATTACTTCTGACTAGTGCCTCGGCAATTTCAAGTCCCTGTTCACCCGTATCAGGTTGGGATAATAAAAGGTTTTCAATATCAACACCTAATTTCTTCGCATATGAAGGATCCAGTGCATGTTCGGCATCAATAAAAGCCACATTTCCTCCTAGTTTTTGTGCCTCGGCTATCGCATGTAAGGCAAATGTGGTTTTCCCACTACTTTCTGGTCCGTATATTTCGATAATTCTACCACGAGGATATCCCCCTATACCTAATGCGGCGTCTAGAGCGATAGATCCTGATGATATAGTTTCAATCGCTGTATTAACATCAGCGCCTAGTTTCATGATAGAACCTTTACCAAACTGTTTCTCAATTTGCTTTAAAGCACTATCAAGGGCTGCCTGACGATTACTATTAGTAGCCATTTACTTTCCTCCTTAATTAACGTCATATATTCATACGTCATTAATTATTATTTTACTATATTTTGTCTGTTTTGGCAATCATTTTATAAACACTTGTTCGAAAAATTATTTTGTTAAGAAAACAATATCTTTATTTTTCTTTAAATAATCATAACCGGAGATGACTGTCAACAATGTCGCAACTAACATTAAGACATCGACGATAATATTTAAAATACCAAAATCAGTAAACATTATATAGTTATCAGTTCCACGCAAATCAAAAACAAACATCACGATAATTAAAACGATTTGTGATACTGTTTTTGACTTACCAAGAGGACTAGCTGCTATTACTTTACCTTCCGAAATCGCAAGAAGTCTTATACCTGTAACCATAAATTCACGGGAAATAATCAATATCGGAATAAAAGCAGGCATTAATTCCAATTCGATCGCCATTAAAAAAGCTGCGGTCACAAGGAGTTTATCAGCCAAAGGATCCATAAATTTTCCAAAAGTCGTCACAAGGTTATTCTTTCTGGCAATATGACCATCCAGTCTATCCGTGTATGCGGCAAGCGCAAAAATAACGACCGCGATAATATTCTCCAAGGCGATTTTATGTTCCAGTATTGTAATATGTTCATCAAAATATGGTATATAAAAGACCACCACAAATAAAGGAATCATAATAATTCTGATTAATGTTAGTTTATTAGGTAAATTCAATGTAATCACTCACTTCCTATATATAATCATCTAAATTATAACACAAATCCAGCAATTTCAACATGATAATTTATTTTTTAGAGACATAGGGATTATTATTCAGATAAAAACGCCAGAGTCTGTCCTTATCTTCTTTAGCATAGTCAATATTGATCCTTTTTGTCGCTATTATATCATCGGAAATAAAGCCGTCATCTAAAATATATAAATCCGAGCTTTCCGTTAAATCCAGCTCGTTATATTTTTTATCGATACCCAAGGTCTTACATAATTTTCCCGGTCCGTTTGTCAAAGATTTATTATTTGTTTTGTCCAGCGGTTCCAATGCTCTAATCAGAACAGCCTCGGGTACATCCTTTTTATTTGCGGTAATATTTAACATATGATACATTCCATAGATAAAATAAACATAAACGCAGCCACCGATTAAATAAAGTGTCTCCGTTCTACTTGTACGTCGATAGTTATAAGCATGGCATGCCCTGTCGGTTGCACCCCCATAGGCTTCCGTTTCCACTATCCGGTATTTTGCTAGAGAATTGTCTTTTCTGATACATAGGACTTTTCCCAACAAACTTTTAGCCAGATTATAAGCATCCTGTAAATAGAAATCTCTTTCCAAACGCATTGTTATTCTCCTAATTAGTAATATAAAAAAACTCTCCAGTGGAGAGTATTCTATAAAAGACGCATATATAGTATTCATGTAAGCCATGTTCTGTACCCTTGTACTTTAACGGATGCCTCCTCGTACTAAGGCGGTAATCATTTATCTACAGAATAATTCTGTCCTTTGTTTTGTTCATTTCCAAAACAAAAGTTCCCCTACCAAATTTGGGTTTCTCGCTCGTGGGGTTTACCCTCGTTCCACACTAAGAATTTCTTCTCAGTTTCGTCACTGTGGCACTTTTATAGGTAATCCTACCATGCTTATCAGTTTAGGTAGTTTCCCAGCCGTAAGTGTTTAACACTTCCCTAATTTATGTTTTCATTAGGCACGATCAGTACAAGCATCTCAGCTTGTGCGAGCATGGACTTTCCTCATTAAAAATATTTTAACGCGATTACCCGAATACTACATTTATATATTATACAATTTTATCTAAAATAGTCAACTCATTTATCCATGTAAATATATCCAAACTTAAATCAGTAAATAAATAAAATTAAATAATTTAATAAGCAAGTACAAATACTATAATCGCAATATCGTAAATTGAAACAGAAATTTTACAAAAAGATATCCTTTTTCGCTTAAAATTTGTTAATATTAAATAGGTGGTGATTTTTATGATTAATTATCCGACAAAAAAAGTATCTACGGTTAATCCCGATGTCAATTACTCCAATCGGGGAATGACTTTAGAAAATGAATTAAACGAATCAAATAAATATTATAAAGCCCATAATATCGCCTTAATTTATAAGAAACCGACTCCTGTTCAAATTGTTAAAGTCGATTATCCGAAAAGACAGAAAGCAGTGATTAAAGAAGCATATTTCCAGGCACCGTCAACGACTGACTATAACGGGATATACCGAGAAAAATACATCGATTTCGAAGCAAAGGAAATATCAAGCAAAACGGCCTTTCCGTTACAAAATATTCATAAGCACCAAATTGAGCATATTAAACAAGTCATCGATTTGGGCGGTATAGCTTTTATCATTGTTAAATTTACTACTCTAAACAAAATATATTTATTAGACGGAACACTTGTCGTAAATGCCTATAATGACTTTCTCAATGATGGACGTAAATCATTAAGTATCAAATATTTTATGGAAAAAGGATATGAAATAACCGATCATTGTATTTATACCCTGGACTATTTAAAAGTAGTCGATAAGGTATATTTTACAAATGAGTAAAAAAGTTTTCCTTTCTGTTTTAAAAACATTTGCGGTATTGATTATCATCTGTATATCTGTTATTAGTGGCTATGCCTATCTGAAAATTTATCAAATTGTCGAAGAAACTCCAAATATAGACATTAATAAAATCTATGTAAAGGATTCCACGAAAATCTATGATCTGAATATGAATCTGATTACCGAATTAGGTGTGGAAAAGCGTGATGTAATTAAATATGAGGATATCTCGCAGGATATGATAAACGCCTTGATTGCGGTTGAGGATTCACGGTATTTTACTCATCAGGGAATTGATTATAAGCGGGTGTTTGCCGCATTAATGGAAAATATAAAAGCACAGAGTTATAAAGAAGGTGCTAGTACTCTTACGCAGCAACTGGTTAAATTATCTTATTTATCAAATGATAAGACGCTGGAACGGAAGATTAAGGAAATTTTTATCAGTGTCGAGCTTGAAAACAGACTTTCGAAGGAAGAAATTATCGAGGCTTATCTAAACCGCGTATTATTTGGAGGAAGAATATACGGTGTGGAAAAGGCCAGTCTGTATTATTTTAATAAACATGCCAAGGATTTAAATTATGAAGAAGCGGCCATTTTAGCGGGAATGGTTCAAAGCCCGAACCGTTATAATCCGCTAACAAATCCCGAGTTGACCAAAGAAAGACAGATTATTGTTTTAAAGGCAATGTATGACAATCACTTTATCACAAAAAAGGAACTGGACGAAGCAATTAATAAAAAGCTGGAAGATGTAATTGTAATATCTGATGACCAAAACGCAACCGAGAAATATTACGAATATATAGACTATACCATCTATGAGTTAATCAATAAATATCAGTTAGATCCCTTTAATGACAGCTTAATCGTGGTGACTCATTTGGACACTGATATCCAAGATAAAGTTATGGATATTGAAAAGGATAATTCCTTACATCCAAACGAGCGTACACAAGCGGGAATAGTTGTTCTCGAGACCTCCACGGGGATTATCCGCGGAATCGGCGGCGGAAGAAATTATCAGGGTTCAATGACCTTTAATTTTGCGACGGACGCTAAAAGGCAGCCCGGTTCCACCATTAAACCCATTTTAGATTATGGTCCGGCCATTGAATATTTTAAATACTCACCCGCGCACCCCTATCTGGATGAAAAAATCTATTATAATACCGTAGGAAGCCGTTTTGTTCCCGTGGATAATTATGATCATAAATATAAAGGGTATTTGACAATGCGTGAAGCAATAATCGATTCTCGCAATGTCACCGCGGTAAAGGCTTTTCGTGAAGTCGGTGCCGAAAGGGCATACGAATTTGCCAATAAATTAGGACTTTACGCAACCGAACCGATAACGGAAGCTCACTCACTCGGCGGTTATCAGCATGGATTTACCGTATTACAGATGGCGGCATCCTATGCTCCGTTTGGTAACGGCGGTATTTATAACGAACCTACGACCATCAATTATATTATTAAAGACGGCAAAAGAATTAATAACAGGCAAAAGAGTCATCAGGCGATGCGGGCGGATACTGCTTTTTTAATGTCCCATATCCTGCATGAAAATATGATTACTGGTACTGCTTCAAGAGCAAATGTACCTGATTTATATCTTGCCGGAAAAACCGGACAGACAAACTATACGGAAGAGACCCGGGAACACTTTAACTTTCCAAGTAACAGTGTAAGAGATTCCTGGTTTATCGGATATACGACAAAATACACGACAGCCGTTTGGTTGGGATATGACAAAATAGAGAAAGGTGCTTACTTAACACCTACGGAAGCCAAACAATCGCTTGAAATGTTTAAAAAAGTCATGGATGAAGTCCACGATAATCGAGATGACAGCAAGCCTTTTTACCGTCCAGACAATATTATTGAAGTAGAAATTGAAACACATACTTATCCGTTAAGCCTTCCAAATGAATATACACCGCAAATGTATCGGAAAAAAGAGTTATTCATAAAAGGTACCGAACCGACGACGGTCTCGGATTATTTCAAGCGATTGGACATGCCAAAAAATTTCATTGTGCATTATGATGATTATAACGGAAAACTGTATCTAAAATGGGATAAATACGACTTCGATTATTCACAGGACGATTTTCAGTTAATGGAAGAGGTTCATAAAATCGAAAATTACTATGATTATTATAAGAATAAAACCCAAAAAGAATATTATGAATCGGACGGTCCTTTCCAACCTTCAATGCTTACAGTACCAAGAATTAAAAATAACCATGAGGCTTATTGTCTTACAGAGTATAAAATTCCCACACTGTGTCCCGTAAATAACACTCAGTCGCTAAATATTTATTTATCATTACTTGAGGCATTGAAGCAATATGAAATATCCCTTAAAATAAAGGATAAAAAGATAAACATCCTTAGTGAGGGAGAAATTAGTGTCTTAAGAGGTTACAGGGATTGGAACGGTTATAATAACGGTTTGTACAGTAATCTGGGTAATATAGAATACTATATCATCGGTCATAAAGGCTTAGAAAGTGATGTCTTATATCATGGTCCTTACGTCAATGAGGTTTATATTACCATGCATATCGAAGATTATTTACAATATGATTCTTTTTCGATCTATGCCGATTATGCTAAGTATCGCAATCATTTAAAAAGCAAAAGCAATATAAGTGTCAATCCATTCTATGGTTATGGAACATTTATATAAAAAGAGTATTTTTCAATACTCTTTTTTTTACCAAAAGGTAATACTGTTCACCCTAAACAATGATATTAATAAATAAATAATTAAAGTATAAATAATCATAATAATAATTTTACTGCCTAAAAGGATTTCTTTATAATAAGAAGTAAAAAAGCCGACGCGGTTAATCACGTTTCTTCCGTATCTTTGAATTCTTTTAACGACATTTTTCGAATTATACAGATTATTAATTTCATACTTACTTTCCACTCTGCTGTATTTTGCTAATCTATATAAATGTCTCTTAACTCTTTTGATATTCGGTTTAAATTTTCTTAACATCCTATCCCGTTCTTTAATCAAAAATCCTTTGGCCGACAGGCCGTATTGTAAAACCTTATCAAAATACACCTTAACGATTATCAGATACATGGAAATAATAATCGATAAATAAACAATTATGGAAGCAATATTGTAAAAACGCCGATAAATCAATAAGCGGTTAATTTTGGTAAAGACAGTACCTAGATATGGAATAACCTGTAAAAACGAATATTGTTTAAGTAAAAATAAGAAAAACAGCGCACAAAACATAAATGAATAAATCGATCTGTTTCTGATTTTTTTGACATCTTTAATAGGGATATAAGAAGCCTGTTCAAAGATTTTGGTTAATTTATTATCAACATCCTTATAATAATCATATTCCCACTTTTTAATGATTTCATCGATCATTTGCTTACGTTGTTTAATCTTAAGATATGGATATCTTACCAAATAATGTAAGGGATGTGCTTTATCAAAATACCCCTCATAAGAAATAATAATATCCTCAATATCTTTTTTTTCCTTACTGGTTCCTACATAAAGAAAGGGATTTATGTCGTACTGAATATGATTATATGAATTGAACAAATTCTCTTTATTCGCTAAAATCCGATATTCCTGCTTTTCCTTCTTTTCTAGTCGATATTCCCTGATTTTCTTCCGAATGCGAAATATGTCCAAAATATGAAATTTCATACCTATCAACTCAACTTTCTAACAGTCTCTTATTGATTGATTCAAGTAAGAGATAATTTTCCCCGGTCAACATCTCTTTTATCTCATCAGAGTTTACCATTTCCCGGACAATATCGGCATCACTAAAATTATTTTCAATTAGGTATTCCAAATATGTTTTACCATTACGTTTTATTAATAATGACCTGATAATCTTATTTAAATCGGTTTTGGTCCGGTTGAATAAATCTTCATTACTCGTAAATTTACCAAGTTGATATAATAGTTTTTCAATAGTCATCTTGTCGATTTGATTAGTAGAATCAATATCGACTAAAAATAAAGCGACATACACCTGCGCGACTTCATAATATATTGTTTCATCATCTCCGCTTAAGCTATCGATAAAGTCCAAACTATCTAAACAGAAAAGATACATAAGCGAATCCTTGTCAATCTCATAATCGACGATTTCATTAAATTTCTTATCCTTCATAATCGCAAAGGTCAATTTATATTTAAATGATACATTATCGAACAATTTATCATAAATCTGCATTTGTGGTTTATACTTAACGATATATTCTTCCTGAAATTTAGAAAACCGCTGTACCTGAAGTAATATATCATCTATCTCTTTATCCTTGGCATCAATCTTTTTTATTGCCTGTATAAGCTCATCTTCATAGAGTGAGTAATCATTTAAAATGAGTTCTAAAAATTCATCATTTAATAAATCATAACCGTTATTTACCTCGATTTTAAAAGAATCATATAACCAATCCTTTAGCAACAAATATAACTGCATATTGAGTTTCATTTTGGTAAGCATTTCAATCGTTAATCTATCATCCGTACCGTCAACAATTGTCGGATACCACTGGATAAAACTTTCAATTATCTCATCATCGGATGTCATCTCCAAAATCTTCTCATCATATGCCCAGAAAAATACCTGTTCGTATTCCGCAACTGTTTTACTCAAATCTTCGTGAACTTCTAAAATTTTTCCATCGGTTACTTTTATCTTTCGATAATTATTTAGATAATAATACATGAATTCGGATTTGGTGTAATGCTTATCAATTAAATCCTTTTCAAACAAATAATCATGAATTTCATAAACCCTATTTTCATTATCAATCACAAAGTCCTTAACATCATGAACTAATAACGCGTATTTTTCCAAGGCTTTAATGTCCATTATCTTTAACGAAGTCGTAACTTCGTTTAATTTATCAACCGTCGGTTTTGATTTATCAATCAAGAGTCCGAGCCTTGAAAACCGCGGAGGATGATTTAGAATGAAGCTTGTCAGAGGATCGGTATAATTAGTAAAATTAAGGGCATAAAAAGGGATTATAAAGACAGAAATGATAATATACATTCTGACTACCGAAAAAAGCCCGCCAAAGATCGAATTATATCGGCCAAAAATATACTCGATTCGTTCATCGAGCACATATTTCCCTAAACGCCATAAAAAGATCGCCAGAAAGACATAAACGATGATGTAGACAAAAATATTTGTCGATAATGCAGCCAAAGTATTACGGTAGGGAACATCGGGCAAAATTTGATAAACGACATCAATTATTCTTTCACTCGAGAATAAGTAGTTTGTTATGGCATCTCCGTAAAAATACAGCACAAAAAAAGGGATGATCACTTTTAAAACACGAAGAAGCTCGATTCCACCACCACGTATATATCCGGTAATAAAAATATTAATAAAAATAGCGATTAAAACAAAATCAAA
>JAWLBU010000058.1:0-14368 GCA_041687555.1 Haloplasmataceae bacterium
GATTTTAAAATGATTTTGAGAATTTATAGTGCTGTTATGTAAAGTATTTAAGTGAAAATAATGTGCAGTTTAACCAGATTTTATTTTGTAGTTCAACATTGATAGGTTCACTGGTTACCGTTATTATTCAGCATCACGTTTGGTCGATTGCTACAGGGTAATTGCTTTAAAAGAATTAGGTTTTACACTTGAAGAAATACGAACACAACTTAAAGCTCAATCACAATCATATTTATTAGAGCTTATCGAAAGAAAAAACGCAGAACTTCAAAACATTCTAGCACTGACAAACTTACAATTAAGAAAACTCGAATCCATAAAACAAATCATTAAAACTGAAGGGGGTATTAATATGTTTAATGTTGTTATTAGAAGTTCAGATTCATTAAGAATTGCCTCATGTCGGAATATTTATCAAAATAAAGCCGATGCTTTTGATGAAATTGAAAAGATAAAGAAATCACTTCCAAAAAATATTATTGGTAAACGCTCTGTTATTATCAATTATGAAACGGAATATCGCGAAAGTAATTTTGATCTAGCTGCTTGTGTTGAAATTACCGATACCTTACCAAAAAGTGATCACATTACCTATTGATGTGGCTATGTTAGTTTGTAAAACATATCAATTTGAAAATGCTTATCAAAAGATGATTAAAGAACTAGAACAATCCCCATGTCAGATTATAGGTCCATTTTATGAAATATATCATGATGAGGATACTGTTGAACTAAAAGTTCCAGTCTGTCGACTATCGATAAACAGGGATAAACATATAAATGATGACATAAATTTACCATTTATAAATGATGAGGATGCGATAGGTAAATGGAAGTTTGTTGATGTTGTGCCAAGTGAAGAACAATTTTGTTATGGACATGAAAAAACCAATCATGGAGTATGGCTTGATGAACTGTATATACTTCCTAATGGAGAACCATTTTGGTCAGTTAGTGGATGGACAAGAGGATGGTTATTTACTTCAAGTGGTTATCCGGATATAACTTATAGAAATAAATACACTATAAAAACTATTAAAGATAAGAAATTTATGTTTATTGAAATGAAGGATTTTGATCATGAATCACGCGGGGGACTTCCAACAGTATGGATTTATGAAAAGGTTTCTGATAAAGTATTTAAAAAAGATGATATACGTATTCGAGATAAAACAGACTTATCTTTTATTTTAGATAATAGTGTTTTCGGAACTTGGCAAGTTCGTGACTTTGTTTTATAAATTGATTTGTTTGATGCATCAAAACAAAACTTTTCAGATAATGAACTTTACTTTAAACAGATTGAATTTAAAGATGATGGAAGTTCGGTAGCAACATTTGGCGAAAATGAATCATATAGTCTATTTTGGACTAAAGGCTTATTGCTTGATAAATATAATGAAACTGCTGAAATGTATTTGATTAAAGTTATTAATAATAAAAAATATTTATTTATTAAATGGAAAAGCGGTGACTACACATATGGGGGAAGAAAACCATATTGGTATGTTTTTGTAAGGGAATAACATATTATAAAGAAAAAATAATATGAAGTATTAATAGAAAATTAGAATAAAAAATAGAGGAACTGATTATTATAATTTATCAGTTCCTCTTTAATATTGTTGTTTTATACATTATAATGTTATTTATAAAACTATAAAACCTAGAATCATAACAGGTGGTTATAATGAATAAATTATCTCCTAAAAAGTTTCGTAAAATCTATTTATTTGGAACGCTTGTACCTTTATTTTTAAGCTTGTTATTATTTTTAACAGGGGTACTATTATTAATTGAAGTGAAAAACACCTCTTCCTTCGTAAAAAATATTGGTATAATTGCTCTTAGTTCTGCGTTTCTATGTTTTTTTACCTCAATTGGATTTATTATATGGGGAAGAAAAAGGTACATTAATATCTCACAGGAACTATTAGAAGAGAAGTTAAATACACCTATTGAAGAAATTAATCCAATTTCAATACAATGGATCAAGATTGGTTATTATGGTGTGATTAAAGAAGGGGATTCAATATCTTTTTATAATGAAGGACTTAAATTAAATCATGATGATTTATTAACATGGGAGTCATTTAAGGTGGCAGAGTATATTGATGAATTTATCGCATTAAGCGATGAACCATATAAAGAGGAGTTATGGAATGGGATTTTAATTGAAGCAGATCCGCTTGTTATGCATTTATTAGAACATTATCTTAACTGTCATATAAATAAAGAGAGACTGGAAAAAAGTAAATTACTGTTTAATGAGATTGTAGAATCAACTGTAATGTGGCATCTTAACTGGTCTTTGTTAATTGAAAAATGTCTCTTTGTATTCCTTGTCATGCTAGGTGGAATAGCGTTTGGCATATTTCTAGGATTAAATTACTTAAATCAAACAGGTTCAATTTCTATTACTAATATTATTATTGTTCCAATTTTAGTAATTGGATATCCAGAAATTTTTAGTAATGCTTGTAAGAAAAGTTTTATTATTAATAAAGAAGGCTTTGGATATGCCAAGGGTAGATATCAGATCTTTATCAATTGGATATATATAGAGAGGATTAAAACCGAAAAAAGAAAAATTACTATCACTTTTCAAAGTTTTACTCAAGAAGGAGAGGTAATTAAAGATTCAATAACGATTCCTAGAAATAAGCTGCTTGTAAAAAGATTAAAAGATTATAAGGAAAAGTTTAATTTATTATTTGTTTTTGAGGAGTAAGTTATTTAGAGTCATAGGAAGTGATGATTCATATGCGAAAACACTATATCGATAATTTAAGAATCTTTGGTATATTATTATTGATTCCCTATCATATTTGTATGATTTATAATGGTTTTGAATCATTTTATATTCATGGTCAGATATTAAGATTTTGTAATGATTTTATTTTAGTTACGGGAATTTGGTTTATGCCTTTATTATTTTTATTATCAAGCTCAAGTTCTTATTTTTCATTAAGGAAAAGAGATGGATATGAATATATAAAGGAAAGATTTTTTAAATTGTTTATTCCGTTAATTTTCGGCATCTTATTCTTAATACCTATTCAAACTTATTATGCTGAAAGATTTCATAATAATTATCAAGGTAATTATTTAAAACAATACATCCTCTTTTTTACAAAACCTACTGATTTAACAGGTTATCATGGCGGTTTTACACCTGGACATTTATGGTTTTTATTATATCTGTTTGTTATATCAGTTATTGCTTTACCTATAATGCAACGGATGAAATCATCATCTAAAATAATTGAATGGTTTATTCATCCTATTCGTCTATTATTTTTGTTTATTTTTCCATTCATTTTTAGTGTGATTTTAGATATAGCTGGTAAAAGTCTAGGTTTATATTTTACTTTATTCATCCTTGGATTTATTTTATATAAATACAAAGGATATGAAGAAATACTATTAAAATATCGTAAATTCTATTTGATTATAATGATTCTGGGATTATTCATTTTTTATTTATCTTATTATTCCTTTGGGTGGCCAACCGGTTTTAGTTTTAACGCAACCATCTTCTCAGCCTTAAGACATTTTGTAATGTGGGTATGTTTACTTACATTTCTTGGTTATGGTCAAAGGTATTTTAATCATACAAATGATTTGTTGTCATATTTAAATAAAGCTTCATATCCTTTTTATTTATTTCATCAGTCTTGGTTAATTTTAATTAGTTATTATGTATTTGGCATTACTAATACTTATTGGGTACAAATCCCTTTAATCTTCATCCTTACGGTAATATTAACCATATCAACATATGAAGTAGTTAAAAGGATTTCAATAACAAGATTTATTTTTGCGGTAAAATGAAATCTATAGTAAAATAGAAGAAAAAAAGATTGGATGAGGAGTTGAGGAGAGAAATTGAATTTAAATGAAAAAGACAGTCAGAGATTTTATGCTATTAGGTTTCAACTTGTAAGTTATATTAATAAAAAATATAATATAGTTCCCAATCAAAATGATTTGATTACAAGTACTGGTGTAGACTTACAAGCGTTTGTACCAATCAGGGATAAAATATGGAACAATCTTAGTTTGCTAGATGAGGTATATCATGATAATCCGTTTAATTTAGCTAAAGCAGATTTGGAAATCCTTATTAGTTGGAAAAAGAGAGTAAAGGATCGTTTTATTATTCTGAAACACCTTAATAATTACACTGTTATGATGACAAGTAATAATCTTTATGGTGTAATTGGACTTGTTAGTCCAATAAAAGAGATGTATCCATTTAATACTTTGCCACAATTTGCAGAAGCCGTATTAATTCCATTTGAGGATAAGATCATTTATGACGGCATATTATTGCCATATAATGTATGCTTTAAAAGTAATGCAAAAGCTGAATTAAATGATGCTTATCGTTATTTAAGAGAAACAAAAGGTATAATGACAACTCTGTAGAATCTAGTAGTTATTTGTGTACGAGGAGGAGAAATCAATGATTCATAATAATGTTTTATTTATTCTTTATGTTAAAAATCAGGATAAATCCAAAGAGTTTTATAAATCATTGCTGATGATTAAACCCAGGTTGGATGTTCCTGGGATGACTGAATTTGAATTGTTTAACGGTGTTGTATTGGGATTAATGCCGGAAAATGGTATTGTGAGATTATTAGAAGGAAAAATAATCAATCCTGAAAAAGCTAATGGAATACCGCGAAGTGAAGTTTATCTGTATGTTGATAATCCGGATTATTATTATCAAAAGTTAATTGAACTTGGTGGTAAGGGGATAAGTAGCTCGATGAAAAGATCATGGGGGGATGTTGTGGCCTACGGTTCAGATTTGGATGGTCATATCATTGCCTTTGCTAAATCTCAATCTGTTTAGCATAAAGAAAGCAAAAGTTTTACGGTATGATTAGATAAATTATTGCAAAATATTGTAATTTTTTAGTAAATTAAAGAAAAATTGTTCATATTTATGATATAATTATTTAAAGTACCTTTTAACAAGTAAGGTGGGGTATTATGAGTAATGAAAAAGTTAAAACATTAAATGCAAAAGCAAAAGAATTAGAACGAAAAAATCCGATGGAGGCTTTAGAATTAGCAAAAGAGGCTTATGAGATTGCAATAAAAGAAAATCTAAAAACCGGAATTGCTCAGAGTCTTTTACGCATCGGCCGTTGTTTAGGGTTATTAGGAAGTTACCATGAAGCAATTAGTCATTTGAACAAGGCCTTAGAAATATCCAAGACCTTAGAAGAAAGTGTTCATGAGGTTGAAATTTTAATTGCTTTAGGTAATGTGCATGTGTATCTGAGTATTTATGATAATGCGATTATTTTTTATACGAAAGCATTAAAGATTGCGAAAAAGGATAAACTGATCGACCTTGAGGCTAACCTATTAAATAATATCGGCTCAACTTATTTAGATTTGGGTGAATTAGATTCGGCATCGAATTATTTGAAAGAGTGTTTGGAAAAGTGTAAGCTAACCTCGGAACCATTAATGGAAAAAGTGTGTTGTTTGAATTTGGGTGAAGTTTATTTCAAGAAGAAAGATTATGATCAGGCTAGAGAATATATGTTAAAATCTTTAGAATCAATGCGGCAAATTCAATATAAGATTGGTGTAACACATAGTTTGAACTTGCTTGGACAAATTGAGAAGGAGATTAATAATTATTCTAAAGCATTTACATTATTTGAAGAAGCATTGGACATGGCATATGAAGCAGGTAATTTGGATGAACAAATTGATATATTAATAAAAATAGCGGATATTCATATAATTGAGGGACAATTAGAAAGAGGAATCGAGAAATTACATAATGCGTTATCAATAACGGATAATGTTGACGGAAATAAGTTTTTACCAATCATCTACTCGAAATTAGCAACATCTTATGAGAAATTAAATATTGCCGATAAAACTTTATTATATTATCGGAAATTTCATGATTCTATTAACAGTATTGAAGAAGTAAGACGTGAGGAAAGATTAAGGAGCATTTCATTCCAACTGGAATTGGAACATTCGCAGCAGGAAACGGAAACATATCGTGAGTTAATGCGGGAATTAGAAATTTCCTATTCGCAAATTCAAGTTGTCAGTGAAATTGGACAAAACATAACATCAACTTTAAGTTTAGAAAAATCATTTAATCGTATCTATGAGAATATTAATAAATTGATGAAATCAACGGTTTTAGGTATTGGTCTATATAAAGAAGAGGAAGATTGCATTGAATTTATTTTATATAAAGAATATGGACAGGATATGCCAAGTAGTAAAATCTATTTATCAAGTAAGTCAAGTTGGGCTGTTTGGTCATTTAAAAATAAACAGGAAATTTTAATTAATGATGTTGAAAAGGAATATCCGAAATACTTAGAAGCGCGTAAAGCAAGTATCGGTAAAAGTATGTCGTCCGTTATCTTTTATCCTTTGATTGTTGAAAATAATTTGATAGGTGTTGTGACAGTACAAAGTGATGAAAAGAATGCTTATGGAAAACGTGAATTAGATACAATGAAAATACTTGCATCATATATCGCAATTGCGATAAATAATGCTCAAAAATCTAAGCAATTAGAAGAAGAGATAAAAATCAAGGAAAAAACACAAAAAGAATTAGTAAAGTTAAATGAAAAATTAACGCGATTGTCCGATTTAGACGGACTTACAAATATTCCAAACCGCAGATGCTTTAATAAATGCTTTGAGAAAATCTGGCATCAATCGATTAAGGATCAGTCACCAGTTTCCCTTATTCTTATGGATGTTGATAAGTTTAAAGAATATAATGATAATTATGGTCATCTAAAAGGGGATGTAGTGTTAAAACAAATTGCCAAAAAAATCGAAAAAGTTGCGACTAATTATTCGGGAATTGCGGCAAGGTACGGTGGAGATGAATTCGTAATACTTCTAAGTAATACTAATCGGGAAGTTGGAAATAAAATTGCCCAAGAAATTGATCTAGCAATCAAATCTTTGGCAATTAAGAATGAATATTCTAATAAGGCAAACATTATCACTGTATCAATAGGATGCTCGACAGTTATTCCAAAGACGGGAGATAAGTTGGAATATTTGATACATCAATCCGATGAGGCTTTGTATTTATCAAAAAGAATGATTTAAATTAATTTAAATATATTTTTAAGTTTTTATTGTAAAAGGAGAGGCTTATGAATAAAAAATTATTTAGATCTCGTAATGATAAAATGATTTCTGGTGTTTGTGGCGGTATTGCTGAATATTTTAATATTGACTCGACATTAGTCCGCCTGATATGGGCATTTTTGGTTATTCTTGCTGGTACAGGCCTTCTGGTATACTTAGTATGTGCAATAGTTATCCCTTTGAATGACCAGCAATAATATAAAGAATGAAATATTATACTAAAAGAGGAACTCAGTTCCTCTTTATTTGTTAAGTATCAAACTCAAGTATTACTATATAATTTTCTAATTAATTTTTTAATATATATTAAGATAATAAATAGTATTGGTAAAATGATTTCAATTGGCGTATTTATGTATAATGGAAAAAAATCTATCCGATTTTTAAGATGAATTCCAAGGTCATTTGTATAAGTAATTGAACCTATAAGTATTATAAAGACAACTGGTATAATATATAGTTGATATTTTTTTGTTTTTACTAAGATATTAAAACCAATCGAAGCCGTATAGGCATAAATTATGACTTTTGTAAAGCCACATGTTAGGAAAGTAAAAACTGCCAGTCCTTCGACTCTTTGTATAAAATCATAGATATTGATTAATCTTACCATTTGAATTGTAGGGAAAAGTGCCAGTTCAATAAATAAAGGACCTAAAATGAAGATATTGGTCAAAGTAATTATTACTAGGATAAATCCAGTGGTTATATAGGCTAATATACCTGCTTTCATCACTTTTTCCTGGTCATTTACATACGGAATCAGCATTAGAAAAATGAACAGTTGGCTAAACGGAGTCGTTATGATCGTTGGAAAAGCAGTCTTTAATATCGGTAACCAACCATTTTCTACTAAGGGAAATATATTATCAAAGTGTACTATATCTGTAACTAGTACAGTCAAGCAAAAAAGGAGCTTTAAAGGAACAGTTAAGGCAAATATTATTACGCCAAATCTGGCAATATTTTCAATACCTAAGAATAAAGCATATGTAATTACCAGACAAGCTAACATACCAATCACAAGCACAGGAGTAATTGATAATACATAAAGGACGATTAATTCTATAATATCACGAAATAAAATGGTTCCAAAAAAAATGTAGTATAATATGTAAATTAAACCGACGATTTTTCCGATAACCTTTCCAAAGATTTTTTCAATTATTTCAATAAGTGTTAGATTGGGATAGTTCCTAATTATTAATCCATATAAGAGGAAAAGGATGATTCCCAATATATTTCCGATGATTATGGAAATCCAAGCATCTTGTTTTGCTTCACTGCCCAATCCAATAACCGTTGAACCACCTAGACCAAATAAAACCATTAGAGCATAAAACTGAAATACCGTTATTTTAGCTTTTTCCATATGTATCACTCTTTTTCTACTTTTTCAGTATCTCTTTGAGAGTCCTACTTCTTACGATACCGGGACGGTTAATTTTTATTTTACAATCAATTTCGACTTCTAGTTCTTCAAAATAACTATCCCAGTCTTGCTTATACTTTTTCCAAAGCTTTGGCTCTTTTTTGTGAATCATATCGCCAAAACCAATTATGTCTGATTTATACTCTTTTTGAAGCTTATTTAAAGTATATCTGGAATTTTCAATAACTGCTTTTTCAAATAACTTAGCAAATTCATCTAATTTGTCAACCTCGCATAAATCTAAAACACATCCTGTTTGTCCAATATTAGCATACATTTTATGCGTAATTTTTACTTTAGGTTTTCCATCTTTAACTTTAATTTCCGTTTTATTTTTAAATTTTGTTACTTCAAGGTTTAGGGTAGTATTATTAATATAACCTGGTATGGTAATTATAGTATTATTAATCTCACCGACTAAATAGGCGTAACCTCTGCTTTCATATTCATTGAGCCACCCGACTATTTGATTATCTTTATAAACGGCATATTCCACAAGTTCTATTAATGTAGGTGAATCTATATCCTGAATATTTTCGACCTTTTCACCTAACTTTTTTTCTCCTACTACCGTTACCCCATGCAATGCAGGATTGACACCATCGCTAGCTATACTGTTCACTAAATTCATAATCGTAATATCCCTAATACCCGTCCAGTTTCTTGCTGTATTTTTAGCTGCTTTTCTAATTTTATTTGCCGGAATTGTTTCGATGTGGGTCAAGGATTTTAAAACATCTCTTGCCATGACGTCTTTTGCGATAAATATTTCTACATCGGGTCTAATCTCCGGATCGCGTAATAAAAAGTCCAATACTTCAAGAAGCCTTTCTTTTTCGATATCTTCGTGGATGATTACGGCCATTAAGTGGGTAAAGTATCCTTTTCTAGGAAGTGTTTTTGTGAGTTTTCGTATCACTTGAAATAATGACTCTCCTTCATCGGCAAATAATCTTACTGATGAAGCCACGCCATTAACTTCTGAGGCAATTTCTTTTGCGACCATTACCTGTAATGACACTAAATAACCTTTTTCACTTAAATCAACGGCTAATCCGGAAACTAAAGCTATTTCATCAAGCTCTCTTTTGTCCCAACATCCGGAAAGTGATAGAGCGCAAATTAAAACAATAAATAAAATGCTTAATTTATTTTTCATTGATATCATCCTTATATAATTATTTCCGTCGATGTATTCTTTGTCTTGTTTGGTTGTTTTTACTAATTAAATCAGGACGTTTCTTGATTGTCCATAATGGAAATTTAACAAGTGAATCTTTAAGTCCTTCTTTATTTGCCGGAGAAAAAGGATAGAGGTAGGGAATTCCAAACGACCTCATACCCGTTAAGTTCAGACCTAGAATCATTAGTCCGATAATAATGCCATATAAACCAAAACTAGCTGATAACAGAATAAATATGAATCTTAGTAATCTAATGCTTATTCCAATATTATAAGCTGGAGTAATTAAACTGCTGATAGCCGTGATGGATACTACGATTACCATTACGGCGGATACAATACCGGCTTGTACCGCTGCTTCACCTAAAACAAGTGCTCCGACGATGGAGATTGCGGAACCGACTGCCCGAGGCATTCTGACACCGGCTTCACGGAGTATTTCAAAGGTAATTTCCATTAGGAGAGCCTCGAAAAAGGCCGGGAAGGGAACACCTTCTCTTTGACTTGTTATACTAATTAGGAGATCAGTTGGCAACATATCTTGATGAAAGGTTGTTATGGCAATATATATTGAAGGTGTAAGTAAGGCTAATATTATCGCTAAGAGGCGAATAAGCCTGACAAATGAACCAAATAGATATCGATGATAATAATCTTCAGGTGTTTGGAGTAAGGTAATTAAGAGACCTGGCACGATTAAAACATATGGCGACCCGTCAACGATGATGGCAACATAGCCACTAAGCAAATCTGCTACCGCAGCATCCGGACGTTCAGTATTATGAATCGTTGGGAAAAAGGAATACCGATGGTCCGTAATTAATTGTTCAATATAACTGCTGTCAAGTATCCCGTCGATATCAATCCTATCCAATCTTTCATGTACTTCTTGGACTACTTTTTCGTTTGCGATTCCTTCAATATACATAATTGTTACATCCGTCTTTGTAATTTTCCCGATTTTTTTATTTACTACACGTAAATTTTTATCCTTAATCCTTCTTCTAATTAACATCGTATTTGTTCTTAATGTTTCGTTAAAGCTATCTTTAGGTCCTCTGATAACGGTTTGTGATGTTGCCTCGATTACGCCGCGATCCTGCCAACCTTTTGTTTCAACAATAAATGCACTTGCTATTCCATCAACGAGTAAAATAGAATTACCACTTAATAATTGAGACATGATCTCATTAAATTCGCTTCCTTCTTTAAGGTCGGGTAATGAAATCATGTTATTTTTCAATAGTTTGAATAAATCTTGTTCATTTTTTATATCTTTTGTTAAATCAGTGCTCCGGACTTCGACCATCAGTGTTCTAAGTATATAATCATGTATATACTGACCTGTTGTTAATCCGTCAATTAGTACAAGTGCGCATTTATAGCCATCGCCAATGACAAATTCTCTAATTATTAAGTCATTGCAGTCATCTAAGCTTTGTTTGATAAAATCTATATTACTTTTTAGGCTTTTACTTATTGGTAAGCTTATGTCTTTATCAAGTTTTTCCTTGTTTTTTCTAAATAGTTCTTTAGTTAACCTCATATCTCCACCTACATATAATAACTTTATTATTATTATTTACCAATTAATAATACTTATTTGATTAAAATTTATCCAAATATTATGAAACAGATATTTTAAAAATTAAATAATACACATAATATCTATAATAAAACAATCAAGGTGGTAATTTTATGAGGATTAGGTTGGGTTATGTCGCGATAGCTTTAGGATTATCTAAAGTAACATCATCAAGTAATGTAACCTATGCATATTATCAGAAACTATTTTCTGAAGAACAGAAATTAAATAAGTTAAAACAAATTACTTTATCCAATGTTGAAGATTTAAAAAAGATATTAGAATACAATGTCAAGCATCAAATTCATTTTTACCGAATTACATCGGCACTTATACCACTTGCCACGCATCCTTATGTCAATTGGGATTATCGTTCTATTTTTAATATAGAGTTTAAATTTATCGGCGATATAGTAAGAAAAAATAATATGAGAGTAGATACTCATCCTGACCAGTTTAATGTCATAAATAGTATTGATAAAGATGTTGTGCTAAGTACTAAACGAAATCTCATGTTCCATGTAAATTTGTTTAAAGACATGAATTATCCTTTAGGGAAAATGGTATTGCATGTAGGAAGCTCAGCCGGTGGTAAGGGTGAGGCCATAAAACGGTTTATAAATAATTTCAATAACTACCCAAAGGAAATCACAGAAAAGCTTTTATTAGAAAATGATGATAAAACATTCACCGCTTTTGAAACGCTTCAATTATGTAAAAAGATTAAGGTTCCCATGGTATTAGATGTTCATCATCACATCTGTAATAATAATGGTGAAAATTTATTTGCTTTATTACCGGATATTTTAAATACCTGGAAAGATGAAATATTACCGCCAAAGATTCATTTTTCAAGTCCTAAGGATAATCCTAAGGACAGAAAACATGCTGATTTTATTGATGGGAAGCATTTTGTCGAGTTTATCGAAGGGTGCAGAGCATTAAATAAAGATATAGATATAATGATAGAGGCCAAAATGAAAGATCAAGCCTTATTTGACCTAGTTAAGTCAATTAAGAAACTAAGAAGAAACTGGGAATGGACTGATAATTCAACATTTGAGGTATAAAGCAAGCATATGGTATAATTATTTTAATGAGTGGAGGGTAGTTATGAATCATAAGATTAAGCCGTTTACATTTGTAATCATTCCGGATACGCAGGATGTATGTACACTTCATCCCGATAAATTAAGACGAATGACCAATTGGATTGTTGAACATAAAAGTGAATGGAATATCAAGAAAATTTTGCATTTGGGTGATCTCGTAAATAATGGAGCAATAATAGAAGAACAATGGTTAAATCATGATAATGCATTTTCTGTCATTGAAGAATCAGGCATTCCTTATTTAATCGCTATTGGTAATCACGACTATGATTATCAAAAGGAAAATCGTGATGCCTTCATCTTTAATAAATATACGAATAAGTATGGGAATAAATCTTGGTTTGGCGGGTCTTTTGAGAAGAATAAAGCGGAGAATATTTATACGTTACTTGAGGTGTATGGGATTAAATTTATCTTTTTATCCTTAGAATTTGGACCGAGGGATGAGGTACTGGCGTGGGCTAATGAGGTATTAAATAAGCATAGTGATTATTTTGCCATTGTTATCACACATTCATATCTTTATCCCAATGCTTTGAGAACAAGACCCGGTAATCGTCATAATCCGAAGAATTATAAGTGGACTTACGGGGCAAATGATGGTGAGGATATGTGGCATAAATGTATCAAAAAACATAAGAATATTCTTGCCGTATTCTCAGGACACCATATAAATTATCATGTGTCATATCGTTTTGATCGGGGTGATTATGGAAATATCATTTTCCAAGCCTTTCAAAATTGGCAATTTACCCAATATGGCGGGGAAGCGCGGATTAGACTTCTTTACTTTAATATCTGTGATCAGGAAATTAAACTATCAACCTTTAATCCGCAGACGGAAACATTTGAAGAAGATGACGGATATGCTCTGACACTTTCCTTTAATCTAAATGAAGGATTAAAGGAAGATAATCTGGATAAAATATTTGCGAATGTGTTGGATCCGCAAATAGAAAAGCATATGTGGTAAAAAGTTATGAAAGTATTAGTAGATGCGGATAGTTGTCCCGTAAATGAAATAGTCATAGAAATTGCCAAGAAATATAATTTAGAGGTAATTTTATTTTTTGATACAAGTCATGTTTACACTGATCAATATGCCAAGGTCATTACTGTTGATAAAGGGAAGGACAGTGTTGATTTTAAATTAATTTCCTATATTGAAAAAAACGATATTGTGATTACTCAGGATTATGGGGTTGCGTGTATGGCACTAAGTCGAAAAGCATATGTCTTAAATCAAAATGGATTAATTTATGATGATGAGAATATTGAATCTTTATTGTTAATCAGATATTTATCGCAAAAGGAACGTAAAAATAATAAACATCTTAAAGGTCCTAAAAAAAGATTAAAGGAAAATGATGAGATATTTAAGAAAAACTATATATGTTTATTAGAAAAAATAAATAATTGGTAAAATATTTATAAAATATAGTATAATTAAGATGTAATCATATTTTTAGAGAGTTAAGGAGATTATTATGGTAGAATACAAATTTGACACACAATTATTAATTGAAGGGAAAAATCTTTCCGAAGATCGTATTTACGATGATATTTTGGAAAACATTGAGGGAGATTGTTTGCTTGTGGTTGGTGATGAGGAACTGATAAAAATCCACTTTCATACAAATACCCCATGGAAGGTTCTTGAGTATTGCGCATCATTAGGTGACATTCATGATATAGTAATTGAAAATATGGAGAGACAGGCCAAAGGTTTGCAAGCTTAGTCTTTTAGAAAAATATTTTATAAATACTTGCATAGTTTTGAAAAATTGGTTATAATCCTGTATTTGACAGTTGAAACACATAAAAAGCTTGAAACCCCTTATGAATTGGGACTTTCAAGCTTTTTTATTTATTATATTAGTGAGTAA
>JAWLBU010000059.1:0-14305 GCA_041687555.1 Haloplasmataceae bacterium
ATTATTAATTAATAAGCAAAAAGGTCTAAGCATTTCTGCTTAAACCTATTAAGTCAGGATATTGGAAATTTATTTACCAACACCATTTGACAAAGAACTGCTTTTAATCAATAACCATCATTAACCCAAAAGACATAATTATCGAAATAATCAATCAGTTTATCATTTGAATCAATAGTAATATCATTTATTTTAAACGGCGTAATTAACTGGATCATCGTACCGTTATAGATAAAAACCTCATCGGCGTTTTTTTCATCCAGTATTAACGGATGGCGTATTTTACCAACCTTGTCGTTTGTACATGATACTACCTCATTAAGGGTAACGTCTTCTTGGATTGAACCGAATTCTCTGACAGAGATAACATCATCCTGTAAGTCAAAATCAATATAAGCAATAAGTTGTCCGTTGTCATCCTTTATACCGTAAAGATTTTTACACTCTTCCTTACTCCAATGCTTCCAATAGAATTCGTTTCGCAGAATCGTTCCCGTTAATTTGCCTGAATAATGATCATAGATTTCACTTATTCTCTTTAGATCCTTTTCCACATCAATCTTACAGACAGTAAATGCTTTATTATCATTTTGTTTTACTTTGCTTAACGCAAATTTCCTTTTGGTATTCTGATAACCCAGCCTGTTGTAGAAGGTTATTTTGTCTTCTCCGGTAAACAGCAAAGAGACATTTATGTTTTTATCCTTCATATAGTCAATCGCCATTTCCAGTAATTTAGTAGACAATCCCTGACCGCGATATTCCTTATTGGTGCTTACTTCACCAATACCACCCATTTTAATCACTTTGCCGTTAAAATAAATTTCCCGGTGAAATACCCTGATTGTGCTGACGATCTTCGTTCCGTCAACGGCTACAAAGATGCCCTGTAAATCTTTCCACGGATCATTATGCCAATGCCTTTTAAAATAAGCTAAAAATCCTTCGTCGTAATCTTTTTTACTGAAGACCTGCATACAATGTATGAACCATTGCTCCAATTCTGTTTCTTTTAATTTACGATATGTAATCATAATTTCTCCTTATAAATATAGATATTAATTATGCAAGCGAACCCATAGGATCCCATGGTTTCAGTACTATCGGATCCGTATTCCATGCCTTAATTTCTTCTTCTGACAAATATTTTTTATTTATTACCGCCTGATAAACAAATTTATCAAACCAGGTATCAGAACACAGGAAGTATCCTTTTACCCCTGTTTCTTCTCCCCAGGAGTTTTCTATTTTCCAACGATTAGGTTTTCCATTATCTAAATTAACTCCGGTTATGACCATGGCATGATTCATGGCACTCTGACAATAATCAAGGCTATCCTCTTTGCTTAATTCCAGATTCATTTGAAGCATTTCTTCAAAATCATAGGACTCATCATCCCAGATTCCGCTACTTCGATTACCGTAACGGGAAACATCGGATCCGAACCACACTACTTCCTCAGCCAATAATTGTTTTAAAATGAGGGACTTAAAATCGTTCATATCCAGATTCAGATATTTAATCTGCCTTCCGCCCACCACATTTCCTAAATATTGCACGGTATATGTTTTATAATACGGTTTATCCTTAGTAGGCGCATTAATTACGGACACATAGTCCTTTAAAATATCGCCGATGAAATCCATGTAAAAACCTTGAGGAGTAAGATTTCTAATAATATGATACTCATCATTACTTATATATTCAAAATCAAATGTTTTTGGCGGAACACCGAAATTGGTCGTCAGAAATGTATATAGTTCCTCTAATGTTTTTTTCTTTAATCGGGAAATCTCTTCAAGCTTACCCGCTTTAAATAATTTTCTTGCTTCCGCGGTATATTGTCTTAACTTTACATTAATGATCTGGTTCATAAATCGGGTATTTGAACTCGATGCCGTTTCTACCATGACTTCCTGAGGTACGACTCCGTATTTTTCCACTAAGGAGACAAACATATCCCACTGACCGCCATCTTGAATACCTGTTTTTAATATATGTCTTAGAGTCCGGTCATCGGTATCCGCATCCAAAAAATCATCGATTGATTCAATAAAATAATTTATTTTTTCAAACTTATCCCAAAAAGCAGTATAATTTTGGGAAAATTCGAAGTTCCTGATATTATATTTTTTGGTGATTACCTCTCTTAATACATTAAGACCGGCAAACAACCAGCATCTTCCGCTCTTTTTTTGATTGGAGACCGGCAAGGTTTTTATTTCATGCGAGAACTTAAACTGATTAAATTGAATTTTCTCCTGTTTTTCAAATAAATCCGCCAGTTCGTTTTTCAACAATACTCTTCTGAGTGCTTTTTGTACGGGTTTTTGTTCACAGGAATCTGATAATCTTTTTAAATCCTCAAGAGTTATTTCCTTCACACATATCACTTCCTATTTATTCTTAATTTATTATATCACACGAAGAAGTATTTACCAATCAAAAAATAGCCCCAATCGAAAACCGATTGGGCCCATTTATCTTATTTATCATCAGCTCTTAAATAACCATTTAATAACGGAAAACCCTCAATTAATGGATTAAATTGATAATAATCAATATGTTCACTTCTTGTATAATCAAACAGCATATAACGGTAATCATGCATTTCCTTAAGACTTAAGGAAAAAGTAGCATCGGGCACATAGAAAAATGTTCCGCCATTATTATATACCTCAGGATATTTCTTGTTTCTGTATCTATAAGTATAATAATACTCCACCTTTTTACCGTAATCCTGTTCGGTTATTTTAGAGGTACTAAGATGATTTACCGCATAAAAACCATCTTTAATGCGATAATGTTTCACTTCCACATCCAGTCCTGTTTCAAAATTATCTACCATTCTCGTATATTTATTGAGGAGTAATTCTTCATTTTCGTAGACAAAAGTACCTTCTCGTTTTTCTCCAAGCCATTCCGGAGCCTCTCTGTCAATTTCCAATTTATCGTAAGTAAATTTATATATGGCGGAATTACTATCGTAACGATCATTTTCATCATAAGCGTATATTTGATATTCATACCTGTCGTAAAAATGATAAACCGTTCCCTTGGCATAAACATGTCTTGTTTCAATTCCGTCAATTGTTTTTATTTCCGTTAGATCAATCAGGTATTGGGACTCATTATTTTCCACGGGAGTAATTACTGATATATAAGTAATAACCTCAGGTACTATATCGGCAAAATCCGGAACCTCTTTAACATTATCATATTTATAAATTGTCTGAACACTTGTCACCAACGTATCCTCAAAGGTGTTTTCAATTATTTTTTTATAACCTGAATATTGAACCAAAACATCATCCTCATACTGTTGTGTCCTTGAGGTCATCGTGACTTTTTCAATCACACCTTTATATCGATACACGTATTCAAATTCATTTTCCATGATATGTTTTTTATATACTTTTTTACCGAGTTTTTCGATGGAAGACGCTATCAAAGGTACGGTACTTCCTTCGGGTTTTTCGGTTACTTTAAAAGTTAAGGTTTCCTTACCGTCCAATAATCCAGATTGAATGTTTTCTAACTCCGGACATATATTCCGGTATTGTGATGTATATATTAAATTAAAATATTGGTCATAATAAGCACAGGCTTCAAGGGGTGGTATTTCATATTCCTTAATATATTTAATCTGCAGTTGACTTAAAACAACTAACAGCGTGACGGTAGCTAATGATATAAAACCGGTAAGTAATCCGTTTGTGAATTTGGAAATGTTTCTGTTTTTCATTAAATGTTTATATGCTTTAAAAACACTATAAATCAATATATAGGATAAAAACATATAAATCAGTAAATGTCTGATAATAAACATTGTTTTATATACTGATGGTATTAATGTGTAAAATATGATGATTAATGCCAGCAATAAAAACGGGATGATTATATTAAATAGATATTTTCTCATAATTCTCCTTTCATAATATTTATTTAATAATAATATAAATATTATGAAATCAACATCTTAACACCTTATATCTTGTAGAAAATACCGAGATTATATTAATAAGATACGGTTTGGAGATATTCTTAACTAATTTGAAATCAGGCAGATAAACCTTGATTGGTTTAATGCTTATATTTATGCTAATAATACACAGCCCGGGCAGATAGATGAACATAAAAACAACAACAGGGATAAAAAGCAAAATAAAAGTATAAACCGGGACAATATTAAAACTGATTTCTTCACCTAAATAACTGAGATTTAAATCAAACAATCGCAAATATTGAAAGACAACAAAAAAGAGGTAGATAAATGCGAAAATAAAATCAGTTATTTTAAGTTTATTAATTATTTTAAAGTTCACATTTATCCCTCCTCGTATTTATGTATATTATATCACTTCCAAATTTATTAACAAGATGATATTATAACTCCAAATGAAAAATTTATAAAATTTAACAAATTTTTCTTGATTTTTTATAAGTTAATTAGTATAATAACCTTTGTGTGTTTTTCGGTATCTTTTTCCCATTCTTTTCCTCATATAAAGAGACTCCTATAACCCCAATATAGAGACTGAAAGGATACCGGATGGTCTTAAGGTAGGACTAAAAACTACCTTTTTTTATTGTCTTTTATATCTCCCGAGTTTATATAGTTTACATAAATAATAGATTATGGTAGTATTATTTATAAGCAAAGGTATGACAAAATACGACAAAATTAATTAAAAAATTCTATCTTTTACTAAGGAGAAAACTTATGTCAGGGGATGAAAAGCTAGCTTTACTCAATTTAGTTTCAGATATTATCTATAAGCTGGATATTAACTTTATATGTTTATCTGTTTATGGAAAAGGATTAGCGAAATTTAATAAGGATCCGGAATATTGTATCGGAAAAAAAGTCACGGATATTTTCGGAAACAAAAATGAAGCAAAACATTTGGAAGCATGCGGACAGGCACTATCCGGTGAATCCGTATCTTATAAATGGGATGAATTAATCGAAAATAACCGTACCTATTTTCATACATCATTAACTCCTATAATTGACGAATCAGGAAAAGTTACCGGAATTGTAGGTATTGTCAGAGACATATCGGGTATTATGCTAAATCAGCTGAACAATAAAGAAAAGGAAGAACTCTATCAAAAAAGTTTGGAGCATTCGCATAAATTACTGGATTATATTATCAATCATAATAAAAGCGGTGTTGCCGTGCATGACAAAGAGATGAATTATATCTATGTCAGCCAAAAATATATTGAGCAATATCGGTTAAAAGAAACCGATATCATCGGTAAGAATCATTATGATGTTTTTCCTGACTTACCGCAAAGGTGGAAGGATGTTCATAAAAGGGTGTTAAACGGCGAAGTAATCAGTAAAGACCGGGATCCTTTTTTAAGAGGTGACGGCAGTACGGATTGGACCAGATGGGAATGCCGGCCCTGGTATGAGATAGACGGCTCCATAGGGGGCTTAATAGTATATACGGAAGTTATAAACAGCCAACTGGAAATCGAGAATAAATTAATTGAAAAGGTTAATGAAATCAACATCCAGAAGAATCGCATTGAAACAACCCTTAATTCCATAGGTGATGCGGTTATTTCCATAGACAATAACGGATATATTATTTACGTCAATGATGCTGGGGTTAAGTTGTTAGGTTCGGAAAGATATAATCTTATCGGAAAATTATACTTTGATGTTGTTAATATCTATGATGAATATACGAATGAGAGGATTACGGATTCCGTTGAGACTGTTTTTAAAACACACAGCAGGTTTGAGTTGAATAAACGCGCCTATTTAATATCAATGGATCAAAAAAAATATTATATCGAAAATAATGCCTCCCCGATAATAAACACTCGGGGTGAATTTATCGGAGCCATTTCCGTTATCAGAGATATTACCGAACGCAGACAAAAACAGCTTGAGGTGGAATTCTATTCAACCCATGATTCACTTACCGGTTTATATAACAGGCGTTATATGACAGAAGAACTGACGCATATGGATAATGGGGATTACTATCCGATAGGTCTTCTTATAATGGATATTAACGGCCTTAAAATTATCAATGATGCCTATGGCTTTGATAAAGGCGATGAAATTATTAAGACAGTCGGCGAAATGTTAAACCATATTTGTGATAACCGGTGGATTAAAGGAAGAGTCGGCGGAGATGAATTTGCCGTACTCATCGGTAATACTACTTACGCAGAATTGGAAGAACTAAAAGATAACATTAAACGTAATATGAGCAACAAAACTTTACATAATAATAAAATAACCTTATCCATCGGCGCATCCTTAAGGGTGGATAATATGCAAAATATCACGTCATTTATATCCGAAGCGGAAAACAATATGTATAAAAATAAGCTAATTGATGGACGCAGTGTAAGAAATAACGCCATTAAAGCGATTTTAAAAACCTTAACGGAAAAGTACTCCTATGAATATATTCATTCAAAAAGAGTCAGTGAATTCTGCAGAAAGATGGGACAGGTTTTAAATCTTAGCGAAGATGAAATAAATGAGCTTGAAACAGCCGGAATGTATCATGATATCGGAAAAATATCCATTCCCGATGCCATTTTAGATAAACCGGGAAGGTTGACGGAAGAAGAATTTACGATTATGAAAACACATTGTGAGGTTGGATATCAAATATTGAAGGCGGCCGATGCCTACTCCAATTTAGCCGAATATGCCTTATCCCATCATGAAAGATGGGATGGCTTGGGTTATCCTCACGGTTTAAAGGGTGAGGATATTCCCCTCAGTGCCCGAATAATCTGTATCGCCGATGCCTTTGAGGCAATGACGACGGACAGAGTCTACCGCAAAAAAATAACCGTCAAGGAAGCGGCACAGGAAATAAAACGCTGCAGCGGAAAGCAATTTGATCCTATACTTTCGGAAATCTTTGTCACAAAGGTTATTAACGAAGAATGGTAATAAGTGAGGTGAGAGTTTGATGAGTTTTACTGATAATAATCTGTACCAAATTTTATTTGAAGAAAATCGCAATGTCTTATTGTTAATGGATAAGTTTACGGGTAATATCGTTCACGCAAACAAAGCGGCATGTGTTTATTATCAGTATACTTATGAACAATTAACATCACTTAATATCACTGATATTAATCCTTTAAGTGAGAAAGAAATTATCCAGGAAATTGAAAAAGCAAGTATTGAAAAAAGAAATTATTATTTCACTCACCGTTTAGGTAATAATGAATACCGAAAGGTAGAAGTTAACAGCACTCCCGTTAAAGTAAATAATAAAGATTATTTATTTTTGATCGTATCGGATGTGGCGGAAAAAAACAGCAGGCAGTTAATGATTACAGGTTTATTTTATGAGTCACCTAACGCAATGGCTATCCTTGATGAAAAAAAACAGATTTTAACTGTCAATAAAAGCTTTACCAAAATGTTTGGCTATGAACTGGCGGAAGTTAAATCCAAATCATTGGATGAATTTATCATTCCGGATGATTTGCATGACGAAATTCCCGGTTTATTGGAACACATCATGAACGGAAAAGTAATAAACAGAAATTCTTTTAGAAAAACAAAGGATAATAAGCTGATTGAAGTTAATATCATAGTCACACCCTATCAAATCGGCAATGAAATAATGGGTTCATTAATTGTTTATACCGATATTACCGAACAACAAAAAATAATAAGAGAAATGAATTTAATTAAAGAGGAAGCTGACAACTTAATAAAGGAAAGTTATAATCAGCTGCAACTGATACTTGATTCAACACTGGAAGCGATTTTTGGCATAGATAATGACGGAAAATGTACATTTTGTAATGCGAGCGGACTTAAAATGCTGGGTTATACCAACCAATCCGAGCTTATCGGTCAAACCATACATAACTTAATACATCATACATATAAAGACGGAAGACCGATGCCGCTTGAAGAGTGTAAAATCTACCGCTCCTTACGAAGTGGAATTGGAGTTCATGTTGATGATGAAGTCTTTTGGCGAAGGGATAACACGAGCTTTGCGGTTAACTATTATTCCTATCCGCAGATTTCAGACGGTAAAATAATCGGTGCCGTCATAACATTTACAGATATCACGGAACGTAAGAAATATGATGAGCATATTGAATACTTAAGCAGTCATGATTCGTTGACGGGCTTATATAACAGACAGTATTTCGAAGAAGCAATTAAGCGGTATGATAAAGACGATAATCTGCCGATTACCATTATTTTCGGAGATGTCAACGGCTTTAAGCTTTCCAATGATATATACGGACATAAAGCCGGAGACAATTTATTGAAAAAGGCGGCTGAAATCTTGAAAGCTTCCTGTGATAAAGAAGCGATTATCGCCAGAGTCGGCGGCGATGAATTTGCGCTTATCCTAACAAACACCACAAAGGATGCCGCAAAACAAATAGTAGAAAATATCAGAAACAGATTCTCTAAAGAGCATTTTAAAGCCATAAAGGGAAGTATTTCCATCGGCTATGAAACAAAAACTAATAATAGCGATGATTTGGATAAAATACTCGAAAACGCGGAAACGATGATGTACAAAGAAAAAGTAATCAACCGGAAAATCACCAAAACCGGTATGATTCAGGAAATCATCGATACATTACATAAAAGAAGCGATAAAGAAAGGGTTCATTCCATCAGGGTCCGCGATATTGCCAAAGCAATTGCGGAAGAAATGGGTTTGTCCGAAACAGAAATCAGGAAGGTAAAGGATGCCGCATATCTTCATGATATCGGTAAAATTGCTTTGGATGATGAAAGTTTATTGATTGATGAACTTGTGACGGAGGATACAAAAGAAAAAATAAAGCAGCATACCGTAATCGGTTTTCGCATACTGAATTTATTTGACAAAACCATGGACTTGGCGGAAAGTGTGCTGAACCATCATGAATATTGGGATGGTACAGGTTATCCGAACGGATTAAAGGGAGAGGAAATTCCGCTTAATTCCCGCATCATATCCATAGCGGAAGGCTATTACAGTCTAATAAATGAATATAACAGTAATCGGATCGAAAAACACGAAGCAATACGGATTATTAAAGAACAATCAGGCAAGAAATACGATCCGAATATAGTTAATATCTTTTTAAGGATAATGGATAAGGCATAAAAATAAGGCTTCAAACCAAGCCTTATTTTTTATTTATCGGTTCATTAATGTTATCCTTTTTATTGGGATATATACTGAAAGTAGAACAATCAACGTACCTATTAGAATACCACAAAATAATTAACATATAACAAGACGATATTCAGGTCAAAACCTTTTATTTTAAGATGTAACGGTCGGTTCATCGGCCAAAATAACCTGAGGATCTTTAATTCAAGCTGGCAATTCTTTGCTTTCCCCCACCGCTTATTTCGCTGATTTTTCTGTTTTGATAATCCTTTAGTCCAACTTGAAAAAGAATTTCTTCCACCTTACTGTTAATCTTATCCCTAGGAAATTCCTGCAGTTCAAAAGCAAGAGATATATTTTGCACTACAGACAATTCTTCGATTAAATAAAAATCCACATATAGCATAATTATTAATTTGACGGAAACCTGTCAGTGGCATTACAAGAAACACTTATAACAACCAACTATGAGGGACCAAAATACATCAAACTTAAAAATATGGATATATTATAACCATATAAAAAAGATAGCTTCTATATCATTAGCTATCTTTTTTGATTTCATCATCATAAAATGATCTATTACTTAAATTAATCATCATTTACTTTATTATTTCGACATTTAGGACACTTCATATGTCCACTAATAGGTGAATATAAAAAACTGGCCGGAGTAACCTCAAAGATATTACCACAGTTGGTATGCTCAAGAAGTACTTTACTTCTATACCCAATGAACTTACTCAATACTTTATATGTTCCACCAAATCTTTCACCCATTAATTTCTTAAATTTCTCTTCGGTCCATTTATTCGCCACAGAAACACTCCTTTAAAATTATTATTATATATAATTTAATCAAATAGTGGCACACTACCAACAACAGTTAAATCCAAATATTTTTCAATGTCTCTTTCGTCTTTAATTGTCCTATCCACGTATTCACTTAGAAAGACATATCCTATCGACATGAAAAGACCTACGACAAAACCTATAAAAATATTTAATTTAAGATTAGGACTTACCGGTTCATAATTTATCTCCGCGTCATCAATTTCTTTTACAACAGCATCCTCATATGTAAGCTGATATATATTATTGCTTACATCAGTTATTATGTCGGCTATTTCTTTGGCTGCTTCCGGTTCAGAATACTTAACTTTTATTAGTAAAATATCTGTTTCATTTACCGATACTACCTCAACACTATTTTTTATTTCGCTTCTGGTTATTTCTAAACGATATTCATTCTTTAATCGTTTTTGTACTTCCGATATAACACTGTTAGATGTCGCAATGATAGAATATCTCTTTGCTAATTCAGTCCCATAACGGAAAACATCGGAGGAGGTAATTGCTGCATTATTTACCGAATCTTTCGTCACACTAATCAGTGTTGTACTTTCATATTTACTATTTATTAAGTACTTTGTTCCCAATCCTGTACCAACAGTAGTAATAATTGTAATTACAATAATTAACAGTATATTTTTTCTTATTAATCCAAACAGTTCATATATATTAAATGTTGCTTCAGTTTGATATTCGGTCATTATTTATCCTCCCGATTATTCAATTTTTATTCTTTCTTTTCCATCTTCCCTTAAGTAATTTCCATAATAATCTTGATAACCTTTAAGTTTATAGTTTATTGGTACCTTCGTTAAAATAACGCCTAAGATTTTCACATCGATATTCCTTAATTGTTTGACAGCCTTTTGAGCAACATCGATTTTTGTTTTTCCGCTTTCGACAATAAAAATAGTACCATCTGCCAATAAAGAAGCTATTAATCCGTCACTCAGAATCCCACTTGGGGAACTGTCAAGGATAATTTGATCAAAATAACCCGTTAGAAATCGAAGTAATTCTTTAATTTTCTTAGATCCTAATATTTCCGAAGTATTACTCACTAAAGAACCTGTAGGTAAAACATATAGTTCGTTATGAATATTTTTATGTTCTATTCGCTTAACATATTTAAAAATATCAATTTCTTTTCCATTTTTTAAGTAATCAACTAACATATCGATAATTCCGTAATGATTTTTTATATTAAATGCTCTGTGTACCGAAGGATTACGAAGATCAAGATCAACTAAAAGGACTTTTTTGGCTTTGTTAGCCGACACAATGGCAATGTTACAAGCGGTTGTTGTTTTTGCCTCATTTGCGACGGAGGAAGTGATATTAAGTATTTTAATTTCCTTATCAATAGAAGAATAATCCATATTAGTAATAATGGAACGATACATTTCTGCATGTACCGAACTTGGTTCATCTAAAGTAATTAATTTTACTTTATTTCCATCCGATTTAGTCATTTTAGTCACACCTTTCTTTATTCATAATTACATTTAATTGTTTATCTATTAATATAAAATGAATTAAATTTAACCATGGACTTATAATTAAGCTAAATTATTTCAATTGGAAGTCTAATTTAATAATAAATGGATTGATAAATTGTAAGCTATTGTAAAAATTGATTTTACTGCGTCTATATAATCATCATAAGATTTAAAGTTGTTTGAACTTAAGGGAGATAAAGTCACTTTTCCGTTCTTAAAATCAAAAGACGTTACAACTTTATCTGTGAGTGTTTTAACATTTATGATCAAATTATCATTTATGTCGATATAATATATATTTTGATGGATGTAAGATGTTACTTTTTTGCCCAATATAAGTTCAATAGCCTTAATTATATTATCAACCAACATATTTTCCCTCTGTTTTAAATAACACAAAATAAATTTTTTTTCTAAATCACTATGAAATGTTCTTATATATGTATAATATATAAGGATTACTTCAAATACAAATAATATACTCATTAATAATATATTCTTTTGCTTTTCGTATTTATAGTAAAAATATATTTATATAATATTTTTTACACAGTCCAATAGCATTAAATATATAAACTATATAATCATTTTAGTGCTTACTATCTCAAGTAATATTTTTGTCAATTCCGGATCATATTTTATACCTGATTGTTTTTTTATTTCTACCAAAACATCATTAACGTTCATCTTTTTTTCTGTTATCATTGATTCATAAGCTTCTGCTATTCTGATAATCCTTGCTATTAATGAAATCTCATTACCTGAAATTCCTTTTGGATATCCCGTACCATTCCAATTTTCATGATGATACAGCACACCTTCAGCTAAATCTAAAGTATCGTCAAATAAATTCAGAATTCTATAGCCAATAACAGGATGCTGTTCAAATTCCTTCTTCTCTTTATCATTAAATGGTGAATTCTTTTTCAGAACATTTTCATCAAGCACTATTTTACCTATATCATGATAAAAAGCTGCATCTTTTATTTTTCTAACTTCTGTCTCAGGTAAATTAAGTTTCTCAGCTATTTGTTTAGCTATTTTACTAACATTAATTGAATGTCTTTTTTCGGCATCACTTCTTTTATGAAGTGTATCTATTATATCCTTAATCATCTCTGAACTAATATTTTTCCTATTACTGATTTTGTCTTTATACATCCAATCTTCGGCAATCTCCATTATTTTCTCCAAATCATCTTCCACATGTACTTTGGTCATAAACCCTAAAGAGATACTTCCTTTAATCGCATTTATTTTTTGTTTAGATAATTCAGTTTTAATCTTTCCAAGTAGAATAAATGTTTCTCTTTCATTAGTTTTTGGTAATAATATCGCAAACTCATCTCCACCGACACGTGCTACGATATCATCTTTCCTGCAAACATTTTTAAGTACCTGTGAAGCCGTTTTTAATAAATGATCACCTGCCGAATGACCAAATATGTCATTTGTTAATTTAAGTCCGTTTACATCACCAAATATGATAGATATCGGCAGGTTATCTTTCGTATCCATTCTAATCATTGCTTCTTCAAAATATTTACGATTATATAATCCAGTCAAATAATCATGATAACTAAGGTATATTATATTTTCTTCATGTTTCTTTTTCTCCGTGTTATCAATAAATGTTATTACGGCACCTACTACCTTTCCATCCTTGAACTGAGGATATGAATAATATTCAACATCAAATGGTGTTCCATCCTTACGCCAAAAAACCTCGGTATCTACATAAACTCCTCTTCCTTCTTTAAGGGCGATATAAGTTTTACATTCATCAATGGGCATTGGGTTACCATCACTATAACGATAATGAATAATATCATGGATATTTTTACCTAGCAATTCATCTTGATTTGCAAAACCTAACATCTTAAGTCCACTTGCATTACAAAATGTACACAAGCCATTTATGTCCATACCGTATATACCTTCAACGGTCGAATCTAGTAAAAGTTGCAAATTATCTTTGCTTTCCTTTAATTCTTCGTGAGCCTTATGCTTAATTTCTTCAATTTCCTTAACTAATTTAAGCTGCTCCGTAATATCATTGTAGAGGATAAGTGCACCAATAATATTATTATTAATCACATAAGGTGTTGCTATAATATTAACATCAATTAATTGATTATTTTTTGTTTTTCTAACGGAATTCTTGTTTACAACCTCACCCTTCAATACCCGTTCAATGTTTAATATCACATCATACTGCGAATCATCTGCCATAACAAAATCCTTCAGCAATTTACCTTCTATTTCATGTAAATGATAACCAAACAATTTAGTAAAGCTTTTATTTATTGTCAATACTTTCTTTTCATCATTTATTATTACCATCGCATTTGGTGATTCATAAAATAAATCAGCAATCATCAATTGTTGACTATTTTTGTTAATAGCATCAGTTACTATTAAAAATAAACATTCTTTACCGTCTACGGTGACCGGACTGGCACTGACTTCAACCCTGCGTAAATCATTATTTGCTAATCTATGAATAAAATTAAAGTATTTCCGTTTTTCCAGGTAAGCTTTTTCTATCTCTTTTTTAATATCGGTTTCGCTTAATATATTAATATTTCGAATATTTAATGAAGTTAACTCATCGTAAGAGTATTGATAATATTCACAGGCTGCTTTATTTGCATACAGTATTTTACCTGTTGCCTTTTCAAAGATTAATAAAATATTAACATTATTATCAAAAAGTGATTTAAATCCGATATCTGAGATAATTGTACCATTAGAATTGTCTTTATAATTACTATTTACCATATTACTCCTCTTTATTTTTACAAATTTGAACTAATTAA
>JAWLBU010000060.1:0-13955 GCA_041687555.1 Haloplasmataceae bacterium
TTTAAATAGAATATCACTAGAAAATTTTTTTAAAAATATATGTAATATTATTCAGAAAAATAATCAAAAAAGTGTATTGATTATTTTAAATACAATAAAATCGGCTCAAATGACTTACGATTTTATTAAAGAGTTAAAACTTGATGATACTGAGTTGTTTTTTCTTTCCACACATATTATACCAAGGGAAAGAAAAGAAAGAATCAAAAATATTAGGGATAGCAATAAAAGAAAAATAATTGTTAGTACTCAATTAATCGAGGCCGGAGTTGATATAGATTTAGATATTGTAATTCGCGATTTAGCTCCATTAGATTCAATTAATCAAAGCGCAGGACGATGTAATCGTGAGAATAGAGGGAATTATTTAGGCGAAGTATATGTATATAATATTGCTAATGAAAAAGGCATTGAATATCATAAAATGATTTATTGTAATTATTTGATAGATAAAACTAAAATAGTACTAAATAATCATGATTTAATTCTTGAAGAACAATTTTTTGAATTAAATCAAGATTATTATCATTTAGTAAGTGATGGGAAGAGTAATGATATTTCTAGAGATTTAATAAGAAAAATTTTTGATTTAAGATTTGAAAATGTTACTAATGATTTTCAATTGATAGAAGATCAAGATATGATAACAATCTTTATTGAAGTAGACGATAATGCTAAATTAATCTGGTCTAAATATCAGAAAATTACCAATGAAAAGGATCTCAAAATTAAGAATGAACAATTTAATTTAATAAAAAGTGAATTTTATGAATATGTCATTAATGTATTCAGAAAAAATCAAAAATGTGATGAAAATATCCTTTATATAAAACATGAATTGCTAGATAAGTACTATAATTATGAAACCGGGTATATAATTGATGCTAATAGGTGAAAACATGGAATTAACATTGTTGAATTTAGTCTTTAATAATATAAATTTAAAGAAAAGAGATATTTCTAAAGTTAGAGGATTTATTGCGAGTAAATATTCTGAATTTGATGAATTGCATAATCATACTGGCAATAAATTTATCTATAGATATCCTCTAATACAATATAAAATTATTGAAGAAAAGCCGGCAATTATTGGTATCAATGAAGGTATTGATGTTTTATTGGCTATAGAGAAAACTTTAGATATTTTAAATATTTCAAATCAAGAAATTACTATATTTGAGAAGGGATATTTATATAGGAAATATGAGTTTGGTATCTCTGAAGAAATGAGACATTACCACTTTACATCACCTTGGATGTGTCTCAACCAAGATAATTATAATAGATACTGTGAATCTTCTGATGATGAAAAAACTGAAATTCTTAAGAAAATACTGATAGCAAACATTTTATCGATGTCCAAAAGATTCAACTATACGGTCAATAAACAAATTAATGTTTTAATAAATCTGAAACCATGCAATGTTAAATATAAAAATCAAAATATGTTATGTTTTTTAGGCGATTTTCTGATTAATTTTTACATTCCAGATAATATGGGGATTGGACGATCTGTTTCTCGAGGATTTGGTACGATAACTTCTGTATTATACAAATAATTAATAATACAATTGATATCATTAAGTTTTATTTTATGAATATTACAAATTGATAAGAAAGACTATTTTAAAGGATTAGGTCTTGAAATAGGTAACATATGTCACCTTAGTGACATGGTTACCTTTTTTAATATAAAACTATTATTCTACAAAATATTGGTAATATATGATATAATAATCACAATGGGAGTATATATATTAGAGGTTAAATACAAGGATGATCGTATGGACAAGTTAAAAGAAATTCCGATTGAAAATATAAAGGGAATAAGTAAAATAATGATTGAGCATTTACATAATAATAATATTAATACCGTTTATGAACTCTTTAATTATTTTCCCTATCGTTATGAGAATTATGAAGTTATTAATATAAATAGAGCATCTGACAATGAAAAGGTTACTGTGGTCGGTCAGGTGGTGACGGAACCGGTTTTCAGTTATTATCGCAGAACCAGTAGATTAGTATTCAGTATTTTAGTTAATGATTTAGTCATTAAGGTAATAGCTTTTAACCGTGATTTTTTGCGCAATAAAATCAGTAAACTGATGTATGTTACCGTTACCGGGAAATATGAAAAAAACAAAGGACAGATAACCGCGCAAAAGCTATCATTAAAAGCTATGGATGATGACAGAATTGAACCTGTGTATTCCTTGAAGGATGTCAATAAGGTCTATTTTCAAAATATTCTTAAGAAAGCATATGAACAGTATGGTTCTTTGATAAATGAAGATTTACCACTTGCTATAATGGAAAAGTATCGGCTCATTTCCAGTCGTGATTTGTATAACTTTGTTCATTTTCCAATCAATAATGAACAGGTAAGACAGGTTTCCAGAAGGGTTAAATATGAGGAATTATTAAAGTTTCAGTTAAAAATCATGTACTTAAAAAAACGGGAACACAATTATTTTAATAAAAAACCGAAGGAATTTGATGAAGGCTTAGTAAATGGTTTTGTGAATAATTTGCCGTTTACCCTGACAAATGATCAAAATACCGTTGTTAGGGAAATCTTAAACGATTTAAAAAGTGATTATCAAATGAACAGGTTGGTACAGGGGGATGTCGGCAGCGGTAAAACGGTAGTGGCGATAATCAGTTTATACGCCAATTATTTAAGCGGATATCAAGGGTGTTTAATGGCTCCGACGGAGATTCTGTCAGAACAACATTTTAAGTATTTACAAAGTATTTTTAAAAAATATGGATTGACCGTGGATTTATTGACCAGTTCGGTGACGGGTAAAGCCCGTAATCAAATTCTTGAAAATTTAAATTCAGGAAAAATCGATATATTGGTTGGTACTCATGCCTTAATCAGTGAAGGTGTTTATTTTCATAAACTGGGTTTGATTATCGTTGATGAACAACACCGTTTCGGTGTTAACCAAAGAAAAGTTTTACGGGAAAAAGGGGATAAGTTGGACGCCTTATTTTTAAGTGCCACACCGATACCGCGGACTCTAGCCTTAACTGCTTTCGGTGATATGGATGTGTCCAGTATAAAAGAAATGCCCAAAGGCCGTAAAGAAATTAAGACATATTTAATCAGGAGTCAATTAGAAAAACGACTGGTTAATTTTATTGATAATATTATTAAAGAAAACCAACAGGTATATATCATTACACCGTTAATTGAAGAATCGGAAAAAATCGATTTGGAAAATGCCTATCATGTTTATGAAAAATATCAAGAGTATTTTAAGGATAAGTACAGGGTTGGATTACTCCACGGTAAGATGAATAATAATGAAAAAGAAGAAGTGATGAAGAGTTTCTTAAACAATGAGATTCAGATTTTAGTTTCGACCACAGTCGTTGAAGTTGGGGTCAATGTCGTTAATGCGACATTAATGATCATAATCGATGCTCATCGTTTCGGACTTGCTCAGCTTCATCAGCTGCGCGGTCGGGTCGGTAGAAGTGATTTGCAGTCATATTGTATATTAGTCAGTGATTATGAAAATGATAAAGCGAAGGAAAGATTGGAAATACTGACAAAAACAAACAATGGATTTGAAATAGCCGAGGAAGATTTACGTCTTCGCGGTCCGGGTGACTTTTTTGGTTCTAGGCAGTCAGGATTACCTGAATTTAAAATGGCTGACTTAGTAAATGATTATGCCATCTTGGAAGTTGCGAGAGATGATGCGAAAATGATCATAGAAACTAATGAATTATTCTCCAATCCGGAATATTTTGCGTTAAAATATTATATTGAACAGGAACTTATTGATAGTAATGAATTATTTGATTAAAATAAAAAAAAGATATTAAATATTAAGCATATATGTGTATAATTAATTTAGGTAGAAAAAGGTGATTAATATGAAGTTTATGGTTCGTGATATCATTAGATCAGATCTACCCATTTTATATAAATATGTAACCGATAGAGAAATAGCCTACCTGAATAATACCGATCCCTTTCAAACTTATGATGATTTTAAGGAAAAATATGAATTATATTTAAACGGTAAGTCCGAGGACATAAAAATATTTACCATCACCCTAGATGATAATGTGATAGGAAAAATGGAAATAGGTTATGATATGTATGATAAATCGGCAATGTTTGATATCCTTATCGGTAATAAGCAGTTATGGGGTCGCGGATATGGTACCAAGGCCTTAAATGTCTTATTTAGTTACGGTTTTAATAACTTAGGTCTTAACCGGTTATCATGTGAGGTTTATCGTTTTAATGAAAGAATGATCAGACTTATGAGCAAGATGAAATTACATGTCGACGGCATGTTACGCGAAGCTCAGTTTGTTCATGGTAAATATGTGGATATCTTTATTTTTAGTATACTTAGAAGTGAATATGAAGGAGATGTTTTATAATGATTAAAATCGCAGTAGATGCCATGGGTGGCGACAATGCGCCTAAAATAACCATTGAGGGAGCAATGCAGGCCATTAAGAATTTTAATGACATTGAAATAGTACTCTTTGGTGATGAAAATCAAATCAAACCTTTACTTACTGATAGTACAAGAATCAGTATCGAGCATTGCGAAGATTATTTTCGCATGGATGAAAAGGATTTAGCCGCAGGTGTAAGAAAAAGAAAAGAAGCATCAATGATTAAAGCCATGCAGGCTTGTCAGGATGGCAGATGTGATGCCATAGTGACTGCAGGCCCAACGGGTGCAGTTGTTTCCGGTGGTACACTTGTGGTTAAGCGAATTCCCGGTTTTTTCCGTCCGGCATTAGGACCAACCATTCCGCAAGTAAGCGGTAGTTATATGATATTGGTCGATTGCGGTGCCAATTCCGTGTGCAAACCTGAATGGTTGTTGCAATTTGCCCAGATTGCCTCAATTTACAGTGAAAAAGTATTGGGTAAGAAAAATCCGCGCATCGGTCTGTTAAATAACGGTGAGGAAGAAAAAAAGGGTCGGGAATTAGAAAACATGACCTATGATTTATTGAAGAACTCCAATCTTAATTTTATCGGAAACATCGAAGGAAAAGAAATTCTCATGGATAAATGTGATGTTTTGGTAACCGACGGTTTCTCGGGAAATATTGCTTTAAAGACGATTGAAGGAACAGCCAAAGCGGTTGGTGAAATTTTAAAAGCGGAATTAATGTCGAGTTTTATGGGAAAATTGGGAGCAATTCTTGCCCGGAAGAATTTGAAAAACATTAAAAAGAGATTTAACGCTAGCGAAGTAGGCGGCGCGGTATTATTCGGCTGTAATTCAGTCGTGGTTAAGGCTCACGGTTCTAGCGATGCCTATGCTTATATGAACGCCATCAGACAAGCTCGAAAAACTGTCGATGAAAATGTAATCCCAATGATAAAGGAAGTTTTGCAAACCGAAGTTAACACAAATGACTAGTAGGTGAGAACATGAATGGTGAACAATCTCTATCACAATTTTGTGATAAGTATAATTTACATTTTAAAGATATTAGATTACTGGAAACGGCGCTGACTCATTCATCATATGTAAACGAACACAGAAGTGAACAATACTGTGATAATGAGCGGTTGGAATTTTTAGGCGATGCTGTTTTGGAACTGGCGACATCGGAGTTTTTATATAAAAATTTCGGCGAGTATTCTGAAGGTGAAATGACAAAACTACGGGCACAGCATGTCTGTGAGCCTGCCTTGGTTAAGTATGCCACCATTCTTGATTTGGGAGAATACTTACGCTTGGGTAAGGGTGAGGAAACCAGCGGCGGTCGTAACAGACCCGCATTACTTGCAGATGCTTTTGAGGCTGTGCTGGGTGCTATCTATTTGGACTTTGGTTATCAAAAGGTTTATGATTTTCTTGATGAAGTTGTCTTTCCGCTTATAAAAGATGGTAACTATATAAATGTCATTGATTATAAAAGTAAATTGCAGGAACTCGTACAAACTGATAACACCCGTTCAATCCGTTATGAAATTGTCGATGAGATTGGTCCGGCACATAATAAAACGTTTATTTCAGAAGTGTATATGGATGATATCAAGATGGGTATCGGCGAAGGTCATTCAAAAAAGGAAGCAGAACAAAATGCGGCTAAGGTCGCACTAGAAAAAATGGCATATGAAATTAATGAATAACTATCTTATAAAATAAGGTAGTTTTCTTTTTCCGCTTTTCTTATCATTGTAAATATTGTATAATTTAATAGTATTAATTGAAATAGGTGGTAAACATGTTGTTAAAGAGAATTGAAGCAATTGGTTTCAAATCATTTGCGGAAAAAACGGTTATCGAGTTTCAGGAGGGAATAACTGCTGTCGTTGGACCCAATGGCTCGGGTAAATCGAATATTGCCGATGCGATTAAATGGGTGCTTGGTGAACAATCAAGTAAAAGTTTACGTGGTGACACGATGTCCGATGTCATTTTTAACGGTACAACGGAACGCTCTCCTTTAAATATTGCCGAGGTTACCATTGTATTAGATAATAGTGATAAAACTTTACCCGTTGATTATGAGGAAGTATCTCTGACAAGGAGGTTATTTCGCAGCGGAGAAAGCTATTATTTTATAAATAAACAAAAAGTCAGATTAAAGGATATCAGAGATGTAATCCTAGATTCCGGAATCGGTTCCGATTCTTTATCGATTATCTCGCAGGACAGGGTTCGTGCCGTCGTTGAAGCTAACGAAGAGGAAAGACGGGCGGTAATTGAAGAAGCAGCCGGAGTGCTAAAATATAAGAACCGAAAAAAAGAAACGGTGCGGAATTTGGAACATACGGAATATAATCTGGAAAGAGCCAGCGATATTTTAAATGAACTGGAAGCACAATATGAAAGCTTGGAAAAACAGAGCAAGGTTGCCAAGGAATATCTGCAGATAAAAGGACAGTTGGAAAATATCGAAGTTGCTTTATATGTCAGAGATATCGAACTTGCTCTAGCAAAAATAAAAGATTTGGATAAAACAATATCCGAACAATCGATTCAAATAATTAATTATGAACAGATGGAAATTAAAAATAACGAAAAGATTGAGGAAATAAATAAGTTAAAAAAAGAACTGGATGAAGAAATAAATCGTGAGCAGAATAAGCTTATCGAACTGACATCAAAAATCAGTTATATAGAAGGACAAAGGCGGGCTTTAGTCGGAGAAAAAGAGGATAATCAAGCCTTTGAGGAAATCTTTAAAGAAAATTTAACGGAATTAAAAAAGCTAGAGGATAGATATCATAGCTTATCGGATAACGTTTTAAAATATCAGCAGTTGGTATCTGAAAAAAGACGGGAATTAACCAATGTACAGGATTTATACTATAATAAGAATTCGGAAAAACTGTCTTTAATATCAAGAATTCAGGTCTTAAATGATTTCTCCAACAGTTATTACGGCGGGGTAAAAAGTGTTTTAAGTGAAAAAACGTTAAAAGGAATTAATGGTACGGTTGATTCCTTAATAAATACCGATGAAATGTATATTACCGCGATTGAAGTAGCCTTAGGTCAGGCAACGCAACATATTGTCTGTGAAAAAGTTAATGATGCCAAGGCTGCGATTGAATATTTAAAACGCGGTAATTTAGGAAGAGCCACCTTTTTACCTATCGAAGCCATGAAATATCGTAATATTGATGATAGGACATTAAGTCAACTTAAGAGTTATCAAGGATTTATCAATATTGCGGTTAACCTGATTCATTTTGATGATAAATATGCTAATGTCATGTTTAACCTCTTAGGCAATGTCTTGATATGTGATAATTTGGATAACGCAACTGAAATATCCCGGCGCATAAATAATGCCTATCGAATAATCACATTGGACGGAGATGTTATTCATGTCGGCGGAAGTATGACCGGTGGAAGACAAAAAAATAAAACTCCAGGATTACTCCAACAAAGATTGGCACTTGATGAAGCTAACGAAACCTTGGCAATTTTAGAAAAGGAAGTTAAAGAATTACAAATAAAGAGTAAAAAGCTTGAAGAGGAATTAAAGAATCTCGAACAAATCGGCTATAATGAAAGAATTGAGCAGACTCGTCTCGAAGAATACTTACGTTCTAAACAAAACGTGATAAATCAATTAAAACAGAGTTTGGATCAAGAGAATGTTCAGGAATTATATGAAGAACGAAGTAAAATTAATAATATTTTACAGAGTTTACGTAAGAAGAGCTACGATTACATCGAACAGATCCAGCATTTGGAAAGAGAAAATAATGAAATTAAACGCTTTATCCGCACAACGACAAATGAAATTCATGAGATGGATGTTGAAAAGAATAGAACCGATGTTAAGTATGGTAATTTAATGGATTTCTTAATTGATGAATACCATGTTACCTTTGATTACGCCAAAGAGAATTTCCCACTGACCATGGATTATGAAGTAGCGAGAATCAGAGTAAGAAACCTGCGTCGTCACTTAGAAAGTTTGGGAAATGTCAACGTAAACTCGATTGAAGAATTTGAACAGGTAAGAAATCGTTATGAAACATTAAAAACTAACTATGAGGATTTGATTAAGGCTAAAGAAAACATCCTTTCCTCAATTAAAGAATTGGATGAAGAGATGGTAAAACGATTTAAGACGACCTTTGAAAAGATTAATATCGAATTCAACAATGTTTTCCAACAATTATTTGACGGCGGTGAAGCGAGACTAATATTAGAGGATGAAACGGATTTATTGAATACCGGAATTGAAATTATCGCTCAGCCACCAGGAACTCGTCTATCCAATTCCAATCTGTTGTCCGGCGGACAAAAGACACTCACTTCAATTGCGTTATTATTTGCGGTTTTAAGGGTAAAAACTTTACCGTTTTGCATATTGGACGAATGTGAAGCGGCTTTGGATGAAGCAAATGTTTACCGTTATGCCGAATATCTGCATAAGTTCAGTAAACACACCCAATTTATCGTAATCACCCATCGTAAGACCACGATGGAACAGGCTGATATTCTATACGGGGTTACTATGCAGGAACCAGGTGTGACTACTATAGTATCAGTACGCTTTGAAGACACCGATAAATATATCGATGCCAATATAGCATAAAGAAGGCAGAAATGCCTTTTTTTTTGATAAAGTAAAAACTATATTAAATGTTATAAAAATATAACATAATCAGACATATTTTACTTAATTTTAATAAAAAATACATATGAATGTTACAAAAAAAATACATCATTTATTGATTTTAGTATATAATTAATGAAGGAAGGAAGTGTAATTATGAATGATTTATTGGGAGTTAGAATTAGGTTTTTGCGAGAATCTAAGGGCTTGACACAAGAGCAAGTTGCTGAGAAAATGAATTGCTCTAGACAAAAATATGCTAGAATTGAAAAAGGTTTAATTGATATTTCCTATGCTAATATTACTAAAATTGCCAATATTCTAGGGATAAGTACAGAAGAGATTACTTCGGCTGTGCATAATACTAGTACTGACAAATCGATGTTTCGTGGAAATAATCAAACAATAAAAGATGAACAATTTGAGTATATAAGTGAAATGATTGAAAAATTTTACGCACACAAAAGGCTTTATAACCGTATAAAAAAAGTCGGTGATGATAATGAATAAAACTTCTCAATTATCCATTGAAAAATTGGCTAATATAGTTAGAAATGAATGCCAAGTTTTCGGTTATGGTATTCAAAATATTTTTGCTGATGTGGAAAAGATTGGATATGAAATGATTAGATATCCGATTGGGGAAGATTCCTTTTTAGGATTTAGTCTAATAAAAGAAGATGGGAAAATCATTTTTACGAATTCATCATCAATCTTATCAGGAGAAATTTTTTCAGTAGCTCATGAACTTGGTCATCATACGTTACATTTAAATAAAGACGGATTAACTTTAATTAAAGATGATGATTTTAATGATAGGGATGAACTTGAAGTCGAAGCGAATTATTTTGCCGCATGTTTTTTAATGCCAAGAGAAAAGGTTCAATTATTTATACGACATGAACTCCATGATAAACCTATAGCCGAATGGAATGGCTTAGATATAGCAAAGATTCAATCTGTTTTTAATGTGAGTTATGATATGGTGTTATTTCGTCTGAAATCTTTAGGTATATTAAGTTCAAATTTATTAGAACAATTACAGATTGTTAAATTCGAGATTACAGCAAAAAAATTACTAAGGGCTATCAAAGGGAATATAGATTTATGTAATGCAACATATGCAAAACAGATACCTGCTAAATATTTAGAATGGGTTATAACGAATTATAACGAAAAATTAGTTTCCATTAAAAATTTAAACTCATTATTAAAATATGTAGATTTAAATGTCGATGATATTGATGTCGATATATCTTCAAATATTACTGAAGATGATGAAAGGATTGATGATTTACTCGGTGGAATAGAATGATGGAAGCATCTATAGATACATATATACATTACTTGTCTTAGCAAAAAATATGTTTATTTACATAAGCCTGTATGATTTTCAAATATTATAAAGCCTTGATAAAATGCTTTTGTATATTAATATATTATATGGTATAATATAAAAGTTATAGAGTAACTTTTAGGAGTGAACTTAATGGGTTTATTTAATAATATTAAAAATATCTTTAATAAGAATAAAACACAATTATCACATGAGGAAATTGATACTTTAGAGAAGGCGGAAAAATATAAAAAAGGGATGGAAAAAACTCGGGGCTCAATGATGTCTCGTTTGAAAGCCTTATTTGAATCATATGATGCGATTAATGATGATTTATTTGATGAGTTGGAAGAAATATTTATTATGGCTGATATCGGTGTCAATACTGTTTTAGAACTAATCGACACCTTAAAATCCGATATCAGGATGCGGAATGTTAACAGCATGAAGGAATTTCAAAGCATCATTATTGATAAAATCTTTGAAATCTATGTTAAGGATGAAATCGTCAATACCAATTTAAATCTTAATGAGAATGGATTAACTGTTTTATTGTTTGTCGGTGTCAACGGTGTGGGAAAAACAACATCAATCGGGAAGGTTGCCTATAAATTACAGTCCGAAGGTAAAAAGGTTATGATGGCCGCGGGAGACACATTTAGAGCCGGAGCAATAGATCAATTAAAGATCTGGGCCGACCGTGTGGGTTGTACCTGTATCACAAAAGAACCAGGAAGTGATCCCGCATCCGTTATGTATGAAGCCATTCAGGCAGCCAAAGAACAAAATGTCGACGTTTTATTATGTGATACCGCGGGACGTTTACAGACAAAAGTTAATCTGATGAAGGAATTAGAAAAGGTATATCGGGTTATCAGCCGTGAGGTTCCCGGTGCACCACAGGATACCTTATTGGTTATTGATGCTACCACCGGACAAAACGGGATGAACCAGGCCAGGGCTTTTACCGAAGCAACAAAAGTAACGGGAATTGTTTTGACAAAATTGGACGGTACGGCCAAGGGAGGAATAGTACTGGCAATTCGCAATGAGTTGGGGGTACCGATTAAATTTGTGACTATGGGAGAAAAGATAACTGATTTGGAGTATTTTGACATCGAACAGTATATATACGGATTATTCTCCGATATGTTTGAAGGGTGAGTATAATTGATTGATTTTGAAAAAACGATTGAAATTAATATGTTACTTGATTTTTATGGTAATTTATTGACTGACAAGCAAATAGATTATATGAAGTTATATTTTAATGATGATTTAAGTTTACAAGAAATAGCCAGCATTAATCAAGTAAGTAGAAATGCGGTATATGATAATATCCAAAGAACGATTAAACAGTTGGAAAGCTATGAAGATAAGCTCCAACTTATGTCTAAGTTTAGTAAAAGACAGGAAATTTTTAATGAAATGAAAAAAAGATTTTCGGATAATCCGGAATTACTTGATTTTATCACTAAATTAGAAGATATAGAATAGAAGGGAGCATTCCTATGGCATTCGATAGTTTATCCGATAGATTACAACATGCCTTAAAAAAAATAACCGGTCGCGGTTCTTTAACTGAAAATGATATTGAAATAATGATGCGTGAAGTGCGTTTATCATTACTAGAAGCTGACGTTAATTTTAAGGTTGTTAAGGAATTTACCAACGAAGTAAAGGCCAAGGCTTTAGGTGAAAGAGTATTAAAATCATTGACACCCGGACAACAGGTTGTCAAAATCGTCCATGAAGAATTAAAGAAAATTATGGGTGATGAAGCGGAGAATCTTACTTTTAAGATACAAGGAACAACGGTATTCATGATGGTCGGGTTAAACGGTGCCGGAAAAACAACACATGCCGGTAAATTAGCTCTTTATTGCCGGAAGAAGTTTAATAAAAAGCCATTATTGGTTGCTGCTGACGTATACAGACCTGCGGCAATCGATCAGTTAGTGACAATCGGTAAGCAACTGAGTATTCCGACATTTGAAATGGGAACCGGTTATAATCCGCTTGATATTGTGAAAAATGCCTTACAATATGCCAAGGATAATCAGCATGATTTGGTGATTATCGATACGGCCGGACGTTTCCATGTTAATGAAGAATTAATGTTGGAATTAAAAAATATTAAAGAAATCGTCAAACCGGATGAAATTTTACTGACGGTTGATGCGATGACCGGACAGGATGCGGTTAATGTTGCGGAAAGTTTCCATGAACAGTTAAATGTCACAGGTGTCGTGCTGACTAAATTAGACGGTGACACTCGTGGTGGAGCCGCTTTATCCATTCGTAAGGTAACAGGAGTACCGATTAAATTCATGGGTCTTGGAGAAAAATTGGACCAATTGGAGGTTTTCCATCCTGAAAGAATGGCTTCGCGTATTTTAGGAATGGGAGATGTGCTCACATTAATTGAAAAAGCCCAGGACGCTATTGATGAAGAAGAAGCAGCGTTGATGGCCAAGAAATTTAAGACCGCAACCTTTGATTATAATGATTTTCTAAAACAAATTAGACAAATAAAACGTTTGGGAAACTTAAAAGGTTTTCTAAAATTAATCCCGGGTTTGGGTGCTCAATTAAAAAATATTGACATTGATGAGAATCAGTTTAACTATATTATCGCCATTATCGGTTCTATGACCGAGGAAGAAAGACGGAATCCTGATTTGATTAACTCAAGCCGTAAACAGCGTATTGCCAGAGGTTCCGGAAGGGATATCACCGAAGTCAACAGGATGACCAAGCAGTTTGAAGAAATGCGCAAAATGATGAAACAGATGATGAATATGAATCCGCGTGACATGGAAAGAATGATGAGCAATATGGGTAAACCTGGAGCTGTCAATCCGTCAGGTAATGTCGGTTATTCAAAGGGTAAAGGTAAGAATAAAGGAAGAAGGGCACCTTGGCAATAAGGAGAATGTTATGAACTTAATAAAAGGAAAGAGATGGGGAATTATCGGAAATGCGATTTCACTAATTTTTTCAATTATAAGCATTTCCATCACCCACACAGCTATAGAAATTATTGAAGAAGAAATAGCTTTAAATCCGCACAAAAAGGATGAACTGAATTTATTCCTTTCTTATGTGGATGGATTTGCCATTACCACATATATCATTCTGGCAATGGGATTAATGGGGATAGTCATAGCTTACAGAATTAAAAATGAAAATCAGGAAAAAGTTCGAAGAATGTTTTTAATGAGCGCATTAGTTCATTTAATCGGATTACGTATCGTTTCATTCATTATTTTATTAGGTGCGAGCCTGAAATTAAGAGATCAAAATTAAAAAATGCTTTTTTTAAAGCATTTATTTTTTTGTCTGAGTTCTTCATAAATATCATGGATATAATCAGTGATCACAATGGTACTTACCCATTTGTCATGTAAGAAAAAAAGTGACCATCTTTCGATGGTCTTGAAGTGATAGGATGTGACATAAGTCACTAAGTAAGTATATGTGAAAGGGAGAGGAGAAGTATGATAGAAGAATAGGGGGGGATTCATTA
>JAWLBU010000061.1:0-13287 GCA_041687555.1 Haloplasmataceae bacterium
GTACCACCTTTTAATATAATAGATTCATCTTTTTCAACTAATTTTTTTAAAAATAGCGTTACAAAGTAATCTTTTTCAATAATAGCACTGTTTATTTTCTTATTAACACTTATCTCTTCTATTATATCCTTAAAATCCTCGTTAAGATGTAAATTCATAGATTAGCCCACTTTCAACTATTAACTTTATTACTTTTCTTGAATATTTAGGTAATAAAACTTGTACTTCATCTCTCTTAAAATTATTCTCTATAATATATTTTTTTAATAAATCATAGTTTTCTTTTATTTGATACAATTCAACTTGATAAAATAAATCTAAAAATTGTAGAATTTTATAATTATTATTATTAATCAGTATTTTACCGCGTCTTAATATGATTTTTCTTTCCTTAATAGTAATAACTCGCTTTTTTGACTTCTCTATATTTGTTGTTATTTCTATAATATTAGGAATTTGAGTTGTCATACCCAATTTATTTAAAAAACTTAACCCTGTATAATAACCTATAATATTATCATCAACCTTAATATATTTTCTAAATATAATATCTTCAAAAGAAAGTGTGGATTCACCTAGTAAAGTTATTTTGGGAAAATAATATATTCCATTCACATATCTTTTTAATTGTTTACTTTTTACAAGTCTAGAAAAACATTGACGAATATTATCATTTGACACACCCTCTATTTCGATATCACTTAAAAAAATAGGTTTATTTAAATCGTATTTTTGTCTTAAATAATTTACTAATTCCATAGGTGTCACTTCCTTTCATCTCCTTTATTATACATAATTATATTTTTAAAGTCAATATTTGTGACACTTTTATTATTGTCACTTTTTTTGCTCTTTATTCAATATATGTTTTTAAATTTCTCTTAATAATAAAAGACATTTACTACCAAAGAGTATTTATTATGTTTTGCTAACTACAAAAGTATATTTATGTATCATCATTCACAAACCTATAATATTCAACAAGATAGTTGTGAATTAATTCATGCCTGTTTACTTAATTAGTGATTTTGTAAGGAACATCTGTTACTACGAGTTCATACAATTAGTAAATAACTATTTACATGTAATTTAAAAAGTCATAAAATTTATATTATATAATAAAGCAGGAGGAAAATAGAATGGATATAAGCTTGGTAGGTAAATGTGGTTTATATTGCGGTGCTTGTAGTGTGTACCGAGGACAAAGAGATGATGATGAGTCACGTAATAGAATCGCAAGAAATGCAAAATGTTCAGAAGATAAGGTAAGATGTAATGGATGTGGCGATTTAACTAATGAATGTTGGGGTTATGGATGTAAATTAGTTGTTTGTTCAAGAACAAAAGGATTGAATTATTGTTTTGAGTGCATTGAATATCAAAATAATGCCTGTGCTAAACATGATAAATTATCAAAGGCATATCTTGAAATAGGCGTCGATTTAAGAGAAAATCTAAGAAAAATTGAAAGTGGATTAACTGAAGAATGGTTGAAAGAATCCGCCGAAAAATTTAAATGTTCGAATTGCGGTCAACCTATTTCAGCTTGGGCTGAGACTTGTCATAAATGTGGTCATAATTTACGATAATATAAAAAAATTATAGGATAACATAAAGTTACCCTATTTTTATATATTGGTATAAAAAAATTACATTTCTAATTCTAAAACCCAGAAATCTTTGCCCCACTCTGGGTTTCCGATTTTTTTAAAGCCCGCTTTTTCATAAACATGGAGGGCAATAGTATTAGTCTCATGAACGTATATTTTTATAGTTGAATATTTTCTTTCAGATTTAAATTTATCAATTATACATTTTGCTGCTTCATATGCAAAACCTTGACCTTGAAAATTGTCCGCAATAAAAAATTCTGTAAAACTGTACCAGTTTTTTTGTTCAAGTAAAATACACATACCTACCATTGTTCATCATTGTAAATACCGTATGCAACACAATTATCACGGTGAACATAAGCTTGGGCAATCACCCATAACGGTCCGCCAACATACTAATTACTTTCTCTTTTTAAGGACTCACAATCAGCTAAATTAGAATCAGTTATTTCTTTTAAACTAATATTCATATCCTCACCCCTACAAATAACATTTATTTATCAATATAGAATTCTGATTGCATTCCATATAACTGATTATATACACCATTTTGTTTTATTAAATCATTATGAGATCCAGATTCAATTATTTTTCCATCCCCCATTACAATAATTTTATCACAAAATCTTGAACTTGATAGTCTATGTGAAATATAGAATGCTGTCTTTCCATTTACTAACTTATCAAAATTCCTATACATTTCATATTCTGCTTTTGGGTCCAATGCAGCGGTAGGCTCATCTAATACCACAACTTCCGTGTTTTTACATAAAGCTCTTGTAAGAGCAATCTTTTGTCCTTCTCCTCCGGACGGCTGTATTGTCGGCGTTTTAATCTTTGTAAAATCTACGATATCCGATTATCATATTAATCTAATGTGAATGAAACAAAAATGATCTCATTTCTTTGCTTACTAATAGTGACAAAACTAACACCTTTACTTTCAAGTTTATACACCGTAAAATCCTCCGGAAGTTCATTATAACCTAAATTTGTAAAAGTGTTTATCGGTATCTCATTGTTATTATACAATTCATCCAAACTACCTGATTTAATTGCTTTATATGAAAAGTCTTTAATATAACTGTCGATTGATTCTGTATCTGTTTCAAATTTTAATTTGTATGATTTCGAGCCAAAAAAACTTGGTGTGTATTCAAATTTTATATTCTTTGCATTCTCAGGAATTTTATTAGGTAAATGTTCCGTTAACCTGTCAGAACCATTAATCCGTAAAACCCTTTGATATTTTGCTACATCGGTTGTTCCGGTACCTGCGGCCTCAATCGACATTGCGATAAACGAATACGTCATAAAAATCCCCAAAACACATGTTAAAATTATTGATGTTAAGTTTGATGTTTTTAATTTTAATTTACCCTTAACAGTAAAATAAGTAATTATCCCAAAAACAACAAAAGGTACCGCAAAGATCAACCCCTCTAAATAATAGGGTTTTACTGCTGTTAATGTTACAAATAAATAAATTAGTATAAAAAACCCCAAAGAAGCCATTGTTAATATTGCCGATAATTTAGCTTGTTTAACTATAAATCTCATTTTCTTCATGCAAATCACCCCATCTAATAATATTCAATTTAATATTAACAAAACTTACTAATCCTTACAATTATATTTTTAAGAATCTATATATAGTATTACAAAAATTAATTCTATAAAAGAAGAACGACAGCATAAAAGAAAAAAACCGACTATTATGGTAGATTCTATCTATTTACAGAAATTAATTAGTTAAAATTTATATTCACTAATTTTCGAAAGTGTTATGCTAATAATCCATCTATCCATAAACATACTTTTTCATACACTTTATTAACTGTTAAATTTGTATTATCAATCAATGTCATTTTTGGAGTAGTTTTATCTGCATTTTCTTTTAACCATCTATTAAATTGAATAGAATTCTTAATATATTCATCATTTACCCATGAACGTTTTTTAAGTCTTTCTGTTAAAACATTATCATCACAAACAATAGTAATGTAAAAAATATTAGAAAAATATCTTCTTTCAATACAATTTTCAAATTGATCCGGTGTTGAACAACCACATAACACAACAGGTTTTCCGCCTTGTGATATATTTTTGCACATTCTTAACCATAATTCACGATATTCACGATAATCATTTTCAGGATTATTAAATGCATTATGCCAAAGTATATCACTTTCCATTGTAATAACTTTTTTATATCTTTTAAATAATTCACGAGATACAGTTGACTTACCTACTCCACTTGCACCAGTAATAATAAATAAAGGTAGTCTTGTTATATTTTGCGTAAACCCACATTGTTTACAAGTCATTTGGTCCCCTGTTTCCGAAATTAATTTATCAGCACTGTAACTACCACATTTTTCACAAGTATTTAACATATTATCATCCGTCTTTTAAAGTTAAAATTTCAAATTTTCTTTTCCCTATTATCTGTTTTTCTAATCTTTTAAATTGTTCATTTCTAATCTTTTGTTTTTTATCAGAACAAATTACGATAATTGAATTTGGTTTTAAAACTGGTACTAGATTTATTAACATCGTGTTAATATAATCTAGCTCTTCGCCTTGCCATTCTACCAAATTGCCATAAGGAACATCAGTATATACAATATCAGTTTTAAAATTGATATTATTAAACGTATCCTTAGAAAGAATATCAGCTTGGAATAGTGTTACTTTGGGTTTAACCGGACATTTTTTAAGTAGATTCATAATTCGATTGGAACTTTCAATTGCCTCTTTATGTGAATCTTTATGAAATCTTTCAAAGATATTTTTCAATTGATCAATTCTATTTTGAAGACCATTTTCGGATAATAAAGATAAATTACTATTCGCTAAATCTAAAGCGTCTGGTGAAATATCTGAACCATATATTTCACTTATTAAATTCAAATTTAATAAACCGAGAACCGTCAGGAGATAACCACCACCACAACATGGGTCGTAAATACTTATATTATTTTTGTTATCTATATAGTTTAGACATCTATAAAAAATCTCTTGGACCAATCTTACAGGAAAATTAGGCATACCCGTCTTATGATATATAACTCTACCACTCGAAAAATCCTCGAAATTTTCTTTTAAACAATATTTATATTCCATCAAAAAACCTCTTAATTAGTATTTTAATATAAATAATGAGAAATTATCATCATATTACTAACCTACCCATAATATGTTATTATATTACCATTTATTTACATGTTTTTCCATATTTAATACAATTAAAAACTTATACTTTGATTTATTAAGCAAAATATTGTTCTTCTCAATTACTTCGACTATATGGTTTGTGATAATTTCATAAACACTTACAAAAACACCCCTTTCGACTAATCTAAATAGATTATAAGTCGAAAAGGGTATAGTATTTTTGTTCTACAGGATGTATTTTATAGAAATAGCAAAATAACTTAACTTTTGCATTATATTTACACTGTAGTTTAAGAGTTAATATCTTTTTTTAGTCTAAACTGATACGGGTCTCCTAACCTCTTACTAAGCTCCAAATAGTCAATATTATAACTTTTTACGATAAAATCAACCTCGTCGCTAATTGATGATTTAAAAATCCCAGGGTCATCAGTACAAATCGCTATATTGACACCTGAATTATATAACTTCATGAATGGATGGTACTGTAATGCAGGAATACCGCCTATACAAAGATTTGAAGTAGGGCACACTTCAATTACTGTTTTTAACCTCTTTAAGTCATTAAGCACATAGTCTTGTCTTTTCAAAATGTCATTAAGTCTTTGCTTATCATAGGTTCTGCAAATAAGTTGATTTTCGTCCATTCTCTCCAACTCTTTAAGTTCGAGTATCAGTTCATGCCTATTTAATGATACGCCAAAATCTAATAGGGCATCGTAATGCTCTAAATCATATTGGATTTGAGCCATTCTTTCCCTTACACTTTCATGTGTATGAGCATTTGGCAGTCTTGTTATTGCAACATCTGGTTGTAAGCCTAAAGCTATGCAATGTGCAAGTCTTTTAGCTCCAAATAATGCAGATTGATGGCACCATCGTATTGCACTTTCTAATGATTTATCAAAGAAATTCTCGCCAATATGAACAACCACATCAGGTGTTTTTTTAGGGTCATTCTTCCTATCAAAAGCGATTTCTTGATAAAACTCTCTAAGGCTCTCCGGCGGAATTTCCCTTCCAGAGAAGTCAACTCCAACGATCGTATCTTGCAAGTCAGGTTGTTCATTTAATAATTCTTTTAAGTCAGTGTAATTAGAAATAGAGCCTAAACGTACAATATATTTTGCTGTAAAACTTTCATCGCTTATATCTTTAAAAAATCTTGCAAAATAGCCGTGCCATTTCTTCCATTCAGTACCAGAACCGCCGAACCCATGCCTATATTCTACATAAGTTAGCCCTTCTCTTTTATGTCTGTCAACTATCATTTGCAACACTGATATATAGTTGCTCTGGTCTAAATAAAATCCCTGGACACATATACAAAAAAAGCTCTTTACATCAAACTCAGCAAAATTGCCTTCTTTTCCTTTATATTTATAACAGGCAATTTCCTCAATTCCACTTAAATCATTTGTTTTTACTGCATTGTCAAATAGAGTAATAGGGTCAATAGTAACACCGAAAACTTCCTTGTAGCGGTCAAGAAAACCAAAGCGATTCCAATTTATCTCTTTATAATGGTCTTTTGCTAATAGAAATAAATCTTCAGGATACAAGGACTGCTGCACATGGATGTGCAAATCACATTTTTTTAATGGCATATCTTTCCTCCCATTTATTAGAAGGGTTAAAGTATAGTCACCCTCCTTGATTTTGAATAACAAATGTAAATATTCTTCATATGATATCACCCTTTCAAATTTAATTTATTATATAATGGTATGTATTACCAATGTAACATTATAATATAATTTTTCAATGATGTAAATGTAAATTATTCTTATAGTTAATTTTGGTTTAATTAATTATTAGTTCAGTTAAACATATATAAATCAAATAAAATTTATGGCTCTATTAAAATGGGAAAATTTAGTGCAATACCAGAAACTATCTTCTATAGCAGCGTTATAGGCTTTCAATATCTTTAATTTCAAGAATTCCTTATTCTCTACAATCATTAGTATCTAAAAGTATATATATATTTAAGTGAAAATTCAATATGAATAGAAGAAAACTGGCATTTACATAGTGGCTTTCTTTTTTGGTTATACTATTGTGAAAACAAAAAAATTGAAAGGTGGTGATGCCCATGACAACTAATAACAAAATACCCAATAGATTAGCAAATGAAAAATCTCCTTATCTTCTGCAACATGAGTATAATCCGGTAAATTGGTTTCCGTGGAATGAAGAAGCTTTTAATAAGGCAAGACAAGAAAATAAACCGATATTTTTAAGTATTGGTTATAGTACCTGTCATTGGTGTCATGTTATGGAAAGAGAATCTTTCGAAGATGAAGAAGTCGCGACATTGTTAAATAAACATTTTATATCCATAAAGGTAGACCGTGAGGAACGACCAGATATCGATCGCATATACATGGAAGTATGTCAAGCTTTAACAGGTCATGGAGGTTGGCCTCTTACCGTCTTTATGACACCGGACAAAAAACCATTTTATGCCGGAACCTATTTCCCAAAACATACAATGGGGCAGCATGTAGGTATAATGGAATTATTAAGTGTCGTTAGTGAAAAGTGGAGGGAAAATAAAAGTGATTTATTGAATTCCGCTGAAGAAATCACAAGAATTATCCGAGAATCAACAGATGATTATCAACATCGGGAAATGGATGATCATATCCTAGAAAGAGCCTTTAACCTGTTGGAAATGTCTTTTGATAAAAAATACGGAGGTTTTGGGAATCGCCCTAAATTCCCCACACCACATAATCTTTTGTATTTATTAAGATATGGTGTTTATAATCAGGTTCAGGTAGCAATTGAAATGGTCGAAAAAACCTTAATCCAAATGTATAAAGGTGGTATCTTTGATCATATCGGATATGGCTTTTCCCGTTATTCCGTAGATAATAAATGGTTGGTTCCACATTTTGAAAAAATGCTTTATGATAATGCGATGTTAATAATTGTATATACCGAAGCATATCAATTAACACATAAAAAAATATATAAAGATATCGCTGAAAAAATCATCACCTTTGTTTTAAGTGAAATGACAAATGACGATGGCGCATTTTATACCGCAATGGATGCTGATAGCGAAGGTGAAGAAGGTAAGTATTATATATGGACTAAGGATGAAATCTATAAAATCCTAGATAAAGACGAAGCTGACTATATCTGTAAATATTATAATATAACCAATGAAGGTAATTTCGAAGGTAAAAACATTTTGAACCTTCTTCATCTTAAAGATGAAGAACTAGAGGAAAATGAAAAACTTATTAATATTCGAAATAAATTATTTACCGAAAGAAAAAAGAGAATTCCTCCTTATACGGATGACAAAATACTTACCTCAATCAATTCAATGATGATATCTGCCCTAGCTATTGCCGGTAAGATCTTTAACAATAAAGAATATCTGGATCATGCAGAAAAGTGCTTTGATTTCATCATGAAAAATCTTATAAGAGATGATAAGCGTTTATTAGCCCGCTATCGTGAAGGTGAAGCTAAATATTTAGGTTATCTTGATGATTATGCTTATTTCATTTGGGCTTTGATTGAACTGTTTCTGTCCACCGATAAATATCGTTATATTAAGCTGGCCATGGAATTTAATGTAAAACTATTGGACTTATTTGAAGACAGTAATAACGGCGGTTTCTTTGAAACTGGCAAAGATGCCGAAGAATTAATCATGAAAATGAAAAATATCTATGATGGAGCAATCCCATCGGGAAACAGTGTGGTGACGATGAATTTACTCCGATTGTCGGAAATCACTGATGATATCGGTTTAAGCAGAGTTGCACAGGAACAGATTAACTACTTTGCTTCAAAAATAAACGATAATCCAATTGCTTATACCTATATGCTTACCGCTTATATGTTTAATAAAGCACCAAAACGTAAGATTGTATTAGTCGCAAATGAAGAAAGCAATGCTTTAAATAATGTGGTTAAAGCATATAATGCGCGATACCTACCTTTTACCACCAGTGTTATTCTACATAAGGATGAATTAGATAAATCAGGCATTTTTGCCGGTTACGATAAATTCACCGAGGAAATAGCGGCATACATCTGTGAAAATTACCAGTGTAATGAACCGATATTTACCGAAAAAGATATTCTAAATGAAATTGACAAGATGAATTAAAAAAGCTATATCACATTTATGTGATATAACTTTTTTCATATTAAATACCGGCAAATAACTCTACCAATATAGGAACCAATAAACTAATCAGTCCTCCATGTATAAAAGAGATAACCGCGTATTCCTCACCGGATGATTTTGATACCAAGGGCAGTGTTGTATCCATTGTTGTGGCACCACCGATACTTATTGCCGTATATGGTGATAACTTTTTCGCTATTATCGGAATTAATAGAAATGCCAGCATTTCCCGAATTACGTTGGCGATAAAGCCGACAGTTGATGCTTCAACTCCAGCAACAGGTAATAATAGACCGGCAGAAATACTGTACCAGCCAAAGCCCGATGCTATCGCTAAACTTAAGGTAATTGATCTATGCAGTATTAATCCGGCCAATGCTCCGCCTAAAAAACTTCCGATTATTGTTCCAATTGGTAAAATCAAAATATTCTTTCCGGCTTTTTTTAAATCCTTAAATATATGATTATTTTCCCCGATTCCTATCCCGATAAAAAAGATGGTCACGGTCAATACCACATTTATTAAGATATCCATATTCTGTAAAAACTCATCGGGCAAATAAAAATAACCTGTTAATATTCCTAATAATACTATGATAAATATCGATAAAGTCATCTTCATTTTTTCTTCACCCTAGTAAAAAGATGAACTATTAGAATACTGAAAATAACGGTAAATAAAGCATATATAAAACCGGCATAACCAACTTTACCGATATTTTTAATCACTTCTTTATTAAGTCCGATATTTATTCCCATCACAAATAATAATGTAAAAATACAGAATAAGGATATTAATTCATAATGTTTCAAGATTTTTTTCGGAACGATATTTGTGGCACCAATTAATATACCTATGCATAAACTAATATATATAAACCACATAACTTTTTCTCCTAACGCAAAACTTTTCAAATTAAGAGAGTATCTTGGGATACTCTCTTAATTTTTTTAAGAGTATCTTGGGATACTCCCTTAATTTAAGTTTTTAATCCTATAATTCCTGTAATCGTTTTTTAATTGTCTCATATTTTGTTTTATAGTCAATTAATTTTTCTTTTTCCTGCTCGACCTTTTCCAGTGGTGCCTTATTAATAAAATTAGGATTTGAAAGCATCTTTTCACAACGACTTACTTCGCCCTCTAATTTTACTAATTCATTCTGCAAACGTTTAATTTCTTCATCGATATCGATTAAGCCTTTTAATGGAATCAAGATTTCACCATTTGTGATAACCGCAGTCATCATTTTTTCTTGAATGATAAAATCACTGGCAATTGTTAAATTAGTTGTGTTACAGAATTTCTTGATATAAGCTTGATATTCTAGTAAATGTCTTTCCAACTCTTTATCATTAGTTTTAATCATCATTTCAATCGGTTTTGATAAAGGCGTATTAACCTCACTGCGAATATTCCGTACGGATTTGATTATCTCCTGTAAGGAATTCATCACGTTAACTTCCTCAACGAATTGATAATTTTCCATTACTTTCGGCCATGGGCTAATCGTAATCGATTTTTCATTATGAGGAAGGGCTTGATATATTTCTTCGGTCACAAACGGCATGAACGGATGAAGTAATTTAATAATTGCTTCAAGTACATATACTAAAACAGCTTTGGTATTTTGTTTGGCCGCTTCATCTTCACCGTATAAAGCAAGTTTCGACATTTCAATATACCAATCACAATAATCTTCCCAAACGAATTTATAAAGGTAACGGCTTACTTCACCAAACTCAAATTTCTCATAATTATTGTCAATGATATTTATCGTTTCATTTAATCTGGTCAGTATCCATTTGTCAACAACGCTCAATTTATTTTCGTTTATTGATAATTTTTCATCGGTATCATCCAGGTTCATAAAAACATATCGGGAAGCATTCCAGATTTTGTTTATATAATTCCAGGAGGCCTCAATTTTTTCTTCAACATATCTTAAATCCAAACCCGGTGCCGAATTAGTGGTTAAGAAATAACGCAAACTGTCACAACCGTATTTATCAATGACATCCATCGGATCAACACCGTTACCCAACGATTTACTCATTTTTCGATTTTCGCTGTCGCGGATTAAACCATGGATTAAGACCGTTTTAAATGGTCTTTGATCCGTTAACTCCAATGATTGGAAGATCATCCGGGCTACCCAGAAAAAGATAATATCATAGGCGGTTACCAATATGTCATTAGGAAAATAATTTTGATAATCGGCTTTATCAGTATCGGGCCATCCTAAGGTTGAGAAAGGCCAGAGTGCGGATGAAAACCAAGTATCAAGCACATCCTCATCCTGTATATAATTTTCCATGTCCTCAGGTGGAGTTATTGAAACGACTACCTCTCCTGTTTCTTTATGATAATAAGCAGGAATACGGTGTCCCCACCAAATCTGACGGGAAATACACCAATCATAGGCATTTTCCATCCATTGATTTAATGTTTTTTCAAATCGTTCCGGGAAGAAGTGGACTTTTTTCGATTCATCAGCCTGATTTTCAAGTACCTGTTTTGCCAGAGGTTCCATTCTAACAAACCATTGTTTCGATAAATATGGTTCAACCATTACTCCGGTGCGCTCACTGTGACCGACCGAATGAATGTGTTTTTCAATTTTAACAACCAAGCCCTCTTTTTGCAGATCATCAACTAATTGTTTACGACATTGAAAACGGTCTAAACCGGCATATTTTCCGGCTAGTTCATTCATTGTTCCGTCCTGATTCATACAAATCGGTCTTGGTAAATTATGACGGTTACCGACTTCAAAGTCATTAGGGTCATGTGCCGGAGTAATTTTTACGGCACCCGTACCAAATTCTTTATCCACATATTCATCGGCGATAATCGGAATAACCTTTTTATTTCCCGGTAATAAGACCTTTTTACCAACCAGATGACGATATCTCTCATCTTCTGGATGAACGGCTACCGCAACATCACCGAACATCGTCTCCGGTCTTGTGGTGGCTACTTCTAAATAACCTGAACCATCCTCAAGCACATATTTAAAATAATAAAACGCTCCTTCTACTTCCTTATGCTCAACCTCAATATTGGATAGTGCGGTTTTAGCTTGAACATCCCAGTTAATAATCCGTTCACCACGATAGATTAAACCTTTATTATACAATTCAACAAATACCTTATTAACCGCCTGATTTAAGCCCTCGTCCAAGGTAAACCGTTCACGTGAATAGTCTAATGATAACCCCAATTTCGCCCATTGCTGCCTGATAAACTCCGCATACTCCTTCTTCCATTGCCATGCTATTTCTAAGAATTTTTCCCTACCCAAATCATAACGGGATATATTTTGATCTCGTAATCTTTCATCAATTTTTGCCTGTGTCGCGATTCCGGCATGATCCATGCCCGGTAACCATAAAGCATCATAACCCTGCATGCGTTTACGTCTTATGATGATATCCTGTAAAGTCGTATTCCAGGCATGTCCCAAATGCAACTTACCAGTAACATTTGGCGGTGGAATTACGATTGTATAATGCGGTCTGCTAGACTTAACATCTGCCTTAAAAAATTCATTTTCGAGCCAAAATTGATATTTTCCTTCTTCTACTTCCCGATGGTTATATTTACTTGCCAATTGTTTTCTCATTTTTATCAACTCCTTAATTAAATTTGCCATGGTAATTTCTTTTGATAATATTCCTCTTCAATAATCGAATAGGTTTTTAAATTCGATACGCTACCATCCCATTTGATAAAACCATTCCTTTTAATACCTTCAAAGGTAAATCCTAATTTTTCGATGACCCGCATACTTTTATAATTGTTCACATCATGGGAAATTTGCAATCTTATGAGGTTAAAACGTTCAAAACCTAGTTTGATTATTTCCTGACATGCCTCAACCATAATACCTCGTCCCCAGTATTTTTCATTTAATACATAACCTATTTCCCCACATCTGTGTCTTTCATTTAAATCGACAAAATCACATAATCCAATCATTTTATTATTCTCTTTATAGATAATGGCATGCGATTCCGGAATATTACTGCTTATGCGTTTGTAAAAAAAGTTCTCTAAAGATTTATAAACATCATCTATCGTTTCATATGGTTTCCATCCCAAAAATTTCATCACGTTCGGATTTGTTCCATATTCTAACATATCATATGCATCTTTATCGGAAACCGGTCTTAACACGAGCCTTTTTGTTTCTATTATCGGCATTTTTAATAATTCTATATCCATAACTTCACCTCCATAAATCGAGTAGGAGGTAAATAATTATTTTATTTACCGACCTCTCACACCACCGTACGTACCGTTCGGTATACGGCGGTTCATTTAAGTTGTAAGCGAGAT
>JAWLBU010000062.1:0-13000 GCA_041687555.1 Haloplasmataceae bacterium
GAGACATTGTCTCTTCTTTTGGCATGCTCAAAATTAATAGGTAATATTTTTTATAAAATTTTTATTTTTTACTTGACTTTAGTATAGCTGGCTCCTAACTTAACAGAAGCAAAATTGGGTCCTGTAAGTATTCTTTCAATCGTTTTAAGAATCTTCCCGCATCTCCGCCATCAATTATACGGTGGTCATAACTTAATGAGATAGGAAGTATATCACGTATTACAATCTCATCATTTAGTACTACCGGTTTTTTCGTTATTAATCCGATACCCAAGATGGCTACCTCAGGATACCTGACAATAGGAACACCGAAGGTAGAGCCACCGGCACCATAATTGGTGATGGTAAAGGTACCACCCTGTAATTTATCTAAAGAAATAGTTCTTTCACGGGTTTTAGTGGTAATGTCATTAAGCTCTTTAGCTATTTCAAAAATACTCAATTTATCAGCATTTTTAATTACCGGCACGATCAAACCATCATCCGTATCAACCGCAATACCGATGTTATAGTAATTTTTATAAATGATTTCTTCATTTTCCATATCAAAGCTGGAATTAACTACTCGATACTCTTTTAAAGCCAGTACAACCGCTTTGACAATAAACGGTAAATAAGTCAAATGAATATCTCTTTCGGCGGCCTTTTCTTTGTGAACTTTTCTGAATGTCACCAAATTAGTCACATCAAATTCATCCATCGATGTGGAATGCGGTATGATTGATTTAGCTAAAACCATGTTTTTCGCAATCGTTTTGCGTAATTTAGAAATTTTTACTCTTTCAACATCCTCGGTAAATTCCAGCTTAGGAGGTGTTACTCGTGGTGCCTGAACAGCATTTTGTCCTTCGCTAGCTTTATAAATATCCTCCTTCATAACCCGGCCCTGAAGACCTGTTCCCTGAATAGTATTTATGTCAACACCTAAATCCTTAGCCAATTTTCTGGCCACGGGAGTTGCTAGAACCTTCGTTTTATTCGCTGTTGTAGGCGCTACATTTTCATCACTGCTTTTAATGACCTCATTTGAAACTTCTATTTCCCCGATGACACCGGCGGATTCACCATCGTTTTTCGCCACATTATCATTTGTATTATCGGACAGCATACTGATATCGGATTTTTGATCTTGGCTGTTAGGACTGCCGTCATCAATCCGGACCAGTACGTCACCTACATGGATGGTGTCGCCGATATTTGCGAATAGCTCGACAATTTTACCACTTACAGGTGATGGTATTTCGGCATTTACTTTATCAGTTTCCACTAGACACAAAGTATCCCCGTCTTTAACAGTATCGCCCACTTTTACCAACCATTTTAATATTTGACCTTCGTGAATTCCTTCACCGATATCCGCAAATTTAAAATCAAACATTATTTTCCTCCATTAATATTGCATTAGTTTTCGCACTTCATAGATAATTTTTGTCGGATTAATCATATAATGATGCTCACCCTTATCTAGAGGAACCGTGACGTCAAAGCCGGTTAGTCTAGTTGGTGGAGCTTCCAAAGACAAGAAAGCATGTTTACTAACTATCGCAATTAACTCCGCACCCGGTCCGAATGATCTGACTGCTTCATGCACTACTAAGAAGCGGCCTGTTTTTTGCACGGATGAGATTATTGTTTCCTGATCGATAGGTGAGATGGTTCGTAAATCAATTAATTCCACACTGATTCCTTCCTGTTCCAATGTCGTCATAGCTTTTTGCACTTCTCTGATCATTGCTCCCCAAGCCACAATGGTAATATCGGACCCTTCATTTACTACCTTAGCTTTACCGATAGGCACAGTATATTCATTATCCGGAACCTCCTGTTTAAATGCGCGGTAAATCCGTTTAGGCTCCATGAAAATGACCGGATCAGGGTCATTTATTGCCGCGGTAAGTAAGCCCTTTGTATCATATGGAGTGGATGGAATAACAACCTTTAATCCGGGTATATGACCAAACAAAGCCTCCTGACTTTCCGAATGATGCTCTAGTGCACGGATTCCGCCACCATAAGGCATGCGAATAACCAACGGCAAATGATATCTTCCCCTACTTCTAACGCGCATTCTGGCAACATGAGCGGCAATTTGATTATAAGCGGGAAACATAAATCCGGAGAATTGTATTTCAACAATCGGCTTTAACCCATTTATGGCCATTCCCACCGCAGTACCGACAATACCCGCTTCAGAAACGGGTGAGTCAAAGCATCGTCTATCACCAAACTTTTTTTGCAATCCGGCAGTTGCTCTAAAGACTCCACCTTCAAAACCGACATCCTCGCCATATACGACAATGGAAGGGTCTTTTTCCATAAGTTGCTCGAGAGTAGCTGTCACTGCCTGTATATTTGTCAGTAATGCCATTATTCCTTCACCTCTTCTAGGTATTGTATGTACTCCTCATATTGTTCCACCAAATGCGGTGGCATCTCTGCATATTGATATTTAAAGATATCTTCAACTGGCACTTTCCCTGATTCTTCTACTTTTTTAAATGTCTCCGTCACATAATCTGTATAATCATCATACAGTTTTTGATTTTCTTCCTCACTCCAATAACCTTTATCGATAATATATTTCTTAAATCTGATTAACGGTTCTTTTTTCAGCCATTCTTCTACTTCCTTATCCTCACGATAGATTGTCGGATCATCGGAAGTGGTATGCGGTCCTAATCGATATGTTTCTGCTTCAATAAGTGTTGGTCCTTCACCATTACGTGCTCGTTCCACCGCTTCTTTTGTCGCTGCGTAAACGGCTAACACATCATTGCCGTCGACTTGAATACCAGGAATACCATAGGCAATAGCTTTTTGCGCTAAAGTAACTGCTTTGGTCTGTTTTTTCCTTGGCACCGATATCGCATAATGATTATTTTGAATGACAAACACAACCGGTGCGCCAAATACCGCGGCAAAATTAAGAGCCTCGTGGAATTCTCCTTCCGAGGTGCCGCCATCACCGATATATGTTAAAACAACTTCATCCTTACCTTGTAAGAGACTTGCAATCGCAATACCCGCTGCATGGCTTAATTGAGCGCCGATTGTAATATTGACCGGTAAGATTTTAACATCCTCGCCAAAATAGCTTCCTTTTTCATTACCGTACCAATATAGATACAGTTGTTCCAAACTAGCTCCTTTATATAACAACGCACTGAATTCCCTAAAAGCCGGCACCACCCAATCACGCTTTTCAATAGCCGCTGCGCTACCAACTTGAGCAGCTTCCTGTCCTTTATTAATAACGAATGTTAACATTCTTCCCTGTCTTTGAAATTGTACTGCCTTAGTATCGGCAATCCTGCCCAAAACCATGGTTTTATACATTTCAAGTAATTTATCTTTACTTATATCCGGTTCTAATGACTTATCGACAATAGAACCAGTTTCATCAAGTATTGTCAATTTCTTGTTTTTCAACGGATCATACTTTTTTGTCAGCATACAAAACCTCCTTATGTATAATTTTCCCTATATAAAATAAATATATTCTGATAATAATTTAGCAAGTACTTACAATTTAATTATAACTTATACATACTTAACCACAAGGAATATGCTCGATAAAAAAAATGGCTACTTACGTAGACCATTCATATTCTGACCTTTTCCCACTTTCTCAGATAAGGGTACGGGTTAAAGCTCCATTCTTTTTTCCCATCAAATTTATATAAACCAAAGTGTAAATGCGGTGGAAATTTCCCGCTGGTACCTTCCTTACCATAACCCGTAGAGCCGACATATCCGATTACCTGACCCGGCTTAACAATGCACCCTTCTTCGATGCCTTTCGCATAGCTTTGTAAATGAGCATAAAATTCATAGGTGTTGTAAATATCCCTTATACCGATACGGTACCCTCCCAAACGATTCCAACCCTTTATTTCCACGATTCCATACGCCGTAGATACTACGGGAGTACCATAACGAGCAAAAATGTCCACACCCTCATGAGCTCTTAATCCGCCAAAGGAACGGGCACTTCCATAATTACTCACGATACTTGATAAATATCCCCGGGGTATGGGATGGACTCTTTTTTCCAAATCAATCGTCTTGAAATGATTAAAGATGTCAGCTATTTCAAAGATTATTTCCACACCTTTTTCCGTCTGGTAATAATCTAACAGTGCTTCTTTGATTTTTGCTTTGGTACTTCCGTATAAATTAACATAATTTAACATCGCTGTCAATCTATCAAGCGGATTTAATCTTTCAGCCCTGCCGTCAAAATCACCATCCGCGCCAATCCCGTTAAATAGTCCGATCGTATATAAATCATCATCATCAGTCTTAGGATTATTTATGCCGCTCCAAATTTGTGGGTCAAAGCAAATTGAAATTACTTCCGATTGTTTGGGACAATATGAACGATAGTTTTTCGTATTACGTTCATATTGATCAATGGCGGCAATAAGATACCAAGGAATATCGGTCAGTACGGAATATTCCTGATACAAACCCATTCTTTGTTCAAGCTCCGTTGTTTGGGCATTTGTCTTAATAATATTGCCGATAAAAAGAATAAAACATATAATAAAAAAGCTTAATTTTCCTTTCATATATTACTCACTCCATAATAAATAATCCATTATTAGTATGGAGTGAATATAGGCTAATATGATGATAATATACTAATGATAAATATTTACATATTTGGATTTATTTAATTAGATTTAAGACCGAATTAACAGAATTTTCCAATAATTTTTTTTCTTCATCCGTTAGCTTTAATTCGATTATTTTTTCCACACCATTACTGCCAAGAATAACCGGTACGCCAAAACAGATATCATGATAACCGTACTCACCATCAAGATAGGCAATGGCAGGAAGCAAGCGACGCTGATCCTTTAAAATGGCTTCTGTCATTTGGAGCAATGACGCACTTGGTGCAAAATAAGCACTCCCTTTACCCAGTAAATTTACAATCTCATCACCGGCATTTTTCGTTCTATCCACTATTCTTTCTAATTTTTCACTGCTAATTAACTGCTTGACGGGTATGCCGCCAACACTGGCATAAGAAATTAATGGTACCATTTCATTACCATGTCCGCCTAAAACGATACCCGACACATCTTTTACCGAAACATTCAGTTCCTCAGCAACAAAGGTACAAAATCTAGCCGTATCAAGTATACCCGACTGTCCCATGACGCGATTTCTTTCAAAATGTGATGCCTTTAAAACAGTGTGTGTCATGATATCTACCGGATTGGTCAAAACAATGATGATACAATTGGGCGAATACTTTACAATCTGCTCCGTTACGCTCTTCATAATATCCGAATTAATCCTCATTAAATCGTTACGGCTCATCCCGGGTTTCCTTGGGAAACCGGCGGTAATGATCACTAAATCGGAATCCTTTGTATCTTGATAATCGGAAGTTCCTTTTAAATTGACATCGAATCTTAACAAGGGTGAAGCTTCTTTTATATCGAGTGCTTTCCCGATTGTAGGATTTTCCTGATTTGGCAAATCAACGATAACAACATCGGCCAATTCTTTTTCAGCTATCATATATGCCGTGGTCGTACCGGTAAATCCCGAACCGATAATTGAAACCTTTTTTCTCATCTTTTTATCTCCTCAAATATAATCTCAATATTATTATACATAATTATTTCATTAATTTAAAGCAATCTACCCAAAAGAAAAAGTCACGGAATATTTCCATGACAATCTAAACTGAACGGAGTGTGGCATTATCATATTGATAAGGAATATTATGCTCAAGAAAAAGCTGATTTAAATCCTTAGCATCATCAAATTCAAAATAATTCATATTTGCGGAATAACCGGAAATAGCTAATTTATCAGCGAGCACATACCTGATTAATTCCGGTCTTTCCTCAACTATTTTAGTCTCATCGTGTTTTTGAACAATTCTTTTTTTATCCTTAAGATACTTTAATCCGCAATTATTCAGATAATTATTAATTACTTCATCGGTTAACTCTAAAAAATTAATCGTCACAATATTTAAGCTGCTTTCGTTAGTTATCACTTGGATATGATATACTTCATAGATATGATCATTTATCTTTTTGACAAAACGATCTTCTGCCGAATGATAAACTTTATATTGGGCATTGTATTCATGTACATCCATCTTATCACCTTACCTAATTTACTAATCATATTTTTTGTAAACTGACTAAACCTATACGAAAAACCACTCATAACTTGAGTGGTCTTTTTATTACTTAATCATCGCAAACAGAACACTGTTTTCCAAATAAATATGTCTGAATAAATCTTTTTCCAAAGCATTTAATTTGGCAAATACTAATCTGTAAGTATTACATACATCATCCGGCGTCTGAAAATCGTTTGTGATAACTTCAATTTCTTTTAGTATATCTCCGGCATTATGATGTTCGTTTTCCGTTTCTTCGATAAACTTCTTAATTTCCGTTAAAAGCTCTTGATTATTTGTATCCTCGTATTCTTCAATCAGCGGAAACAATATTTCTTCCTCTTTAACTAAATGCTGTTGTAAATCAATACGTAAAAGTCCGAATAAGCGATGTAATTCCAATAACTCTTCACCATGATGTTCAAAATGGACCTTAAGAATTTTATTAATTAGAAAGTCAAGCTCATTTAACTCATTTCTGGTAAAATCATGATGCGTTCTAATGATATGTCTGATCAATTTTTTAGGTGTTTCTTTGGACCAATCGACATAATCGACATTAGCTTTTTTAAACTTATCATATTCGTCGTTTAATTCCTTAACGATTTTTTCCGTGGATAAGCCCTTTTCTGCTAGTGCCTCTTGTAAAGTATCATGCCCGCCACAACAAAAGTCAATTTTGTATTTGTTGAAAACTTCGCTAGCTAGTGGGAATATCGTCACAATTTCCCCTAATTTTTGTTTTTCATTAATCACAAGAATTCCTCCAATACTTTTTTTATTTACAGTATCATAATATATTATTTGCATAATCAATTCTGTGATTACAATCAAATTTTACTGAATAAATTGTTTTAGCATCAGTTCATCTTTTATTAGAATCGTTTTGGTACCCTTTAACTCGATAATTCCCAAATCGGTGAATTTTCTCAATTTTCGGCTGATGGTTTCTCTAGATACACCGGCATAATTTGCCATTTCTTCCCGAGTAATCGGACAGTGAATCATGATACCGTTAGGTGTTTTTACGCCGAATTTAGATTGAAAATCGATTATCATATTGGCTAATCTAATTTCAATGTCATTCGTAGCTAGGGTCTGGGCTAAATTTTCGACTTCACATAATTTTTTGGCAACACCATTTAATATTTTTAAGGATATTTTCGGATTTTTCATAATTATATTGTCCATAGAAACTTTACCCAAGATACATAGCCTAACATCGGTGATGGCAATAACGCTAAAGTTATTCCGGGTATTTTCGGTGAATAATGCCAGTTCCCCAAAAAAATCTCCGGTTGTCAATATATGAACGATCTGTTCCTTGCCATCCTTTGTTAATTTCGTTAATTTCACTCTTCCATCATTGATGATGTACAGGGAGTTTGAAATTTCATCTTCAAAACAAATAACCTCTCCCTTTTTATAATGGCGGTTAACGGTCTTACTGACTATTTCCCGTATTTCATCATCAGAAAGAAAGGAGAAAATCGGCACTTTTTTGGCACATAGCTTATGCTGGCATTTTTCACAATGATTCATCATTTCACCTTCTAACTATATATATAAATATTTTACGATAATTAGAAGGAATTTTAAAGTTTAATGCTCATAGTGTTTAAATCGTCTATATGTTGTTTTAGTGATCAGTTTATCAAACAAGATTAATAATTGCGGTAACACAATTAATGAAAGAACACCGCTAATAAATGTACCCCTGCCAATTAATTGTCCCAAATCCCTGATTAAATCCATATCCATCAATAAAGATATGGAAAATCCGGCGACCACTAGCGATAACATCGAAACAATAATGGAGTGCCATGATATAATAAAGGCCTTTTTAGCCGCCTGAACAGGTCTTTGCTCTTTTCGTTCCTTCTCATAATGCTCGGTCATGATAATCGCATAATCAATAGTTGAACCTAATTGAATCGAACTTATCAGTATATACCCTAAAAAGACTAGTTCAATTCCTTGATAATACGGTATAGCCATGTTTATCCATATCGCCGACTGAATGATAAGTAGAAGCAAGATTGGAATGACAACGGATTTAAAGACAAGGACAATGATTAAGGCAATCGCAAGAATTGATATGACAATCACTAACACATAATCTCTATCGACAGTCGTTTTAATATCGGATATAATCGGTGACTGACCTGTCAGATACGATTCATCATAATATTTACCGGCCAAATTTCTGATCTTTTTTATACTGTCAAATGTTTCCTTAGATTCATTTTCCAAATCCATGACAATGTGGATTAATGAGTAATTATCACTTAAAAATTGTGCTTTGTACTCAGCGGGAATCAGTTCCTCCGGAGTTTCCGGCGAAACAAGCGTATAAAGACCGGAAATTGATTTTACCTTATCCAATTTATTTATTTCATTTATTAATGTTAATTCGGTTTGCTTATTACCCTTAGGCACAATTAACACCATCTGATTGAAATGACCGAAATTATCGATTATTTCTTCTTCGATATCGGTGTATTCGACTTGGTTATCGGAATAGGTAAACTGATTTTGTGACTGTCCATAATAACCAAATACCAATAACCCTAATAATACAACTAGCATCAATATTCCCATTTTACCATGTATCAGCTTTGATAACCAATTAAGTGAAGGAAATAATGATCGATGTTTTGTCTTATCAATTAACTTGATAGAGACTTTAGTGAGCTGAGGAAGCAGTAACAAAACACACACCAAACTTAGTAAAACACCTTTTGCCAAAACGATGCCCAGTTCGGATCCTATCCGGTAGTTCATGACACAAAGCGCTAAAAATCCGGCAATGGTGGTCAAGGAACTGGCCAGGATTGTTTTAACCGATTGCTTGTTGGCATAATTAACGGCATCATTAATTACCGCAAATTTCGTTCTGGCGATTTTTAAATTTTTAAAAAAGACTAAAGCGTAATCAATGGATACGGCTAATTGAATAATCGCGGTGGCAATATAGGTAATATCGGAGATCTCTTTAAATATGATATTAGTACCTAAATTAATGCCAATCGCCGTACCTAAGGTTATGAGTATTAATATTCCGGAAAATAAGGAATCAGTGAATAAGATTATTATAAGCAAAATAATAGCGATGGCAAATAAAGATACGGTATAGGCTATTTCATAGGCGTTTCGCTCATTTAAACCCACTCCGCCATCTTCAAGCAGGCTGTTAATATCACTAATTGCTTCCTTTGTCAAATCACTTTCACTATCATCGGTAAAGGTGATGTCAAACAAGGCTTTGGAATCTGTGTAATAATTCTTAAGGGTATTTTCCGGCACAAAGTTAATCGGTGTCTGCGTCAAATCGACAAAATCATCAAGCCAAATGACCTTTTCGACACCTTCTACTTGTTTTATCTGTTCTTTTACCGCCAAAATATCCTCAATACTCTTGTTTTTAACTAATACCTTGGCATTACTTTTTAAGTTAAATTCTTCATTTAATATCACTAATCCTATTTTCGATTCTGTTTTATCAGGCAAATAATCCGCCTTATTATCATTAATCTTTACCTTTGGTATTAATATTAGTGATGAACTAAGTAGTAACGCAAAAAGCACAATGATTAATATTGCATAAATCGATAATCTTCTCATCATAAATCACCTCTTTTAAATATTAACTTGTTACAGCTTAAAAATTATAATATAATTAGTTTATCAAGGAGTCAATTTACAGACGTATTTTTGAAACAGAGGTGATTATTTTGTTCCAAAAAAACGGAGATATTCGCATTCTAAATACCAAAGAATTTGTCTTTGAGGCTTTTAAAGCATTATTAAAGAAATTTAATTATCATGATATTACGATCAGTATGATTATTAAAAAAGCGGGAATTGGCAGAACAACCTTCTATCGTTATTTCTATACAAAAGATGATATATTATTGTCCAAACTTAAAAATCAAACCTTGGAACTAATCGATTTACTCAATCAAACCTTTGATTTATCGGCTTATAATAAAGATATATATAAAAAAATCAGGTTTTTCTTCCAATACTGGAATGATCATCCCGAAATCATTGAAATCATTTTATTTCTTAATAAAACCCAACTATTATATTCAACCTGGTCTTCATTATTAATTAATATGTTTTCCGTTATTGACATGGGGTTGGATAATGATGTGTCGCCACGTTACATCGCTCACTTTGCCACCGGTGGCTTAACATCACTGTTAATCGGCTGGTTTAATAATAGCCGCTTAGAAAGTGTAGATTATATATCCAAGCATTTTTACATTCCAAATACTAACTAATTATTTCCTAAGAAATGAAATAGTCAGGCAAGATTACCTGACTTTTTTTATTCTTATTCACTTTTATTTTTCTTTGCATTTCGATTTATTGAATAAATTAAACTAAAGAAATCAAAAAGCAAATATAATACTATACCAAATAAAGTTAAGCGAACAAAAAATGTTTTATTGAAAAATCTAATATGATCCAAATAATTGTTAAAAACAAGACCTAAGATTCCAACGGTAATTATTATTACCGATATGATAAAACAGGTAAAGAAAAATTTATTGCCAAATAAAAATTTTACGAATTTTTCCATAATTATTTCCTTTCTTTTTATGTAAATAACTTATTATGTAAATCCTTTATTCTTTTCTTTCTTTTATCGGTTATTTCTTTATTTACTATTATCTTAAGCTCAATCACATCCCCTTCTTTAATTTCCGGACTAAGTAATTCCTTGGGTATACTAAATGTTTCATCTTTAAATTCAATGACCGCAAAATTACCCTCAAAGCGATCAACGATGCATAAATGATCCTCACTCATAATCTCACCTTAATTAGCCATATTTGGAGTCGGATTATCCCTAGGTGTTTCACTCCAGTATCCGCCATCACTAATTCTATACCACGATTTATCATCCTCGGTTTTTTCGTAGCTAAACTGATCGATAAGTATTCCTTTCGGGTTAAACAACCGAATAGTATCTGAAGAATTATTAAAGACGTTAGTACAGTAATACACATAATAACCTCCCGCCTTTATTTTTGTTCCACCCGGAATAACATAAGGCTTGCTACCGCCTTCGATATCGTCTATCACATAGCCTGACAAATCGATATCTCTATCGATCGGATTAAACAGTTCCACCCACTCCTGAGTATATTTTGTTTTATTAGCCGGTAAAACCTCATTAATAACAACATATTCTTCCGTTGGCTGAATAAACTCTTTTTTCGTCTCGACATCAATATCTTTACCATTGGATGAAACGATGATAGTTCCAACTTCATCAGTCCGATAAATTTCTATTCCTTTTTTAACCAATAATGAGATTATTTCCGGACTAGGATGACCATAGGAATTTCCCTCTCCCACGGTAATTATGCCGATTTTTGGAGATACCGCATTTAAAAAGGCTTCACCGGTGGAAGTATTTGAACCGTGATGTCCTAACTTTAACACATCGGCATCCACATCAGCATTGTTTCTAAGAATCTCCTCCTCGACTTTTTTTTCCGCATCACCCGTAAACAAATATTTTGTTTTTTCGTAGGTCAATTTAATAACCGGCGAATAATTATTGGTATCGGCATACTGTTTACTAATTGGTGACAGCATAACGGCTTTGAGTATCTTACCGTTAACTTCTTCATCAAATAAAACGACCTCACATTTCGCCATTGTTATCTTCAATCCCTTATTATCAATTGCTTCTAACACATCTTCATATGTTTTCGTGTCTGCTTCATCATCCCATGGTAAATAGACCTTTTCAACAATAAACTCATCAATCACATCGTCAAGCCCGCCGATATGGTCCTCATGAGCATGTGTTCCAATGACATAATTTAGCTTTGTTACTCCTTGATTCTTTAAATAATTTACCACTACATCACCATCGGCATTATTACCGGCATCGATAATCATCTGTTTTTGATTGGGTAATTTAATATATATACTGTCGGCCTGACCCACATCGATAAAATGAACTTCCAGGTCATATATCTTAGGAGTTGTTGCCGTTTTGGTTTTTCTCTTACACCCCGTAAAGATTACGAGCATTAATAACACAATGACGATAATAAATCTACGCTTCATATATCCTCCAAAACTTTCATATATAATATCATAACATAATATTTAGCTTTGATAAATTATTTATCACAATAAAAAAAGCAATTAGTTCATCATTGCCTTTTATATTTTCTTCCGCCAAATGTAATTAATGAGATGAAAAAATAAATAATACCTGTAAAAATCGCGATTGTGATAATCTCTGGTATATCATCATAAATTAATCCGATAACCGAATTAATTATCACCAATAATCCCATTAAGATATAATTAATACCCAACCATTTTGCCAAGCCCTTTTTATCTTTAACGTAGTCTTCATCATATCCGCCAATTAAAGCTAGCAGCTTAAATCTCCATACCAACCCACCCATAATGACAAGAAATAAACCAATAATGATAAATAAAGAATTCATAACGGACCACCTACTCATTTTTATTTATCTTCTAAAAAATTACCTATTCAGACATTTTATTACATAATATCGGCAAATCTATCGAATATTGAAATAATCATCCCTAAAATATATGTGCTTCTTGATAATTACGGTTTCTTTTTCATTATTCAACATTTTATGCATTTTCACAAACATATAATATATTTAACATTGTACCATTTTGTCCAGATTTTATTATATATGGTTTTATTTAAAATTTAAATACATTAAATTAAAGAATTTTAAATAAATTGGGGGAATCTTAATGTCAAGAAGAAAAAAGTATAAAATATTGTTAAAATTATTAAATATTTTAGCTTATTTTGAATATATTGTTGCC
>JAWLBU010000063.1:0-12454 GCA_041687555.1 Haloplasmataceae bacterium
GATAACCAATACATTTCTTGATATAGTAAATATACTAGAATCAATAAATCCGGTTATCTCTAAGGAAACTTATATATCACAAATAGACAATAAACCCACTGTAATAAGTATTGCTACCGAGGATGATGTTAATCTAATAAAACATCGATTAATGGAAGCGATGGTCGGAAATAAAGTGTCTATTATCTCTGTAAGTGAAATGCTTGAAACACAGAAAAAAGATATTGATGGAGTAATCAGTATGGTGCAACTTATGATGGGGTTATCTATTGTATTTGCCGCAATTGGTATGGTAAATAATCAACTGGTTGCTTTTATACAGCGTAAAAAAGAATTAGCTGTTCTATATAGTATTGCTTTAAGTAAAGCTCAATTAAGAATAATGATTTTAGCTGAATCCATAGGTACTTTCTTGCTAGGGTGTTTGTTTGGTGGATTATTAGGAACTATACTAGTACCAATTCTAGAAAGGAGTTTATATGCGATTGGTATTGTCTATGATGTCACAATAGATGCTACCGCATTACTAAGTATGATAGGATTAGTCTTTATTGCGCTGTCTATTACTGCCATTTCACCGATGATTAAAGTTGGTAAATTAGATATTGTGAGCGAAATTAAATATGAATAAAAGGGAGTTGGGCAGATGTCAGAAATAATAAAAGTTGAAAAGCTAAATAAAATTTATTATCAGGGAAAAAATGAAATTCAAGTTTTAAATGATATCACATTCAGTGTAAACAAGGGAGAATTTGTATCAATTATGGGTCCTTCCGGTTCCGGAAAAAGCACATTATTATATCTATTAGGTGGGTTAGAACAACCAACTAGTGGTTGTGTACTTTTTGCCGATAGAGACATTAATCAAATGAAGGATAAAGAGAAGAGCAGGATCAGACGAGAAAAAATCGGTTTTGTTTTTCAGTTCTTTAATCTTGTTCAGAATTTAACAGTTGAAGAAAATATATTGTTACCATTAGCGATTGATCGTAAAAACATAAAGAACTATAAATTAAAATTTGATGAAATTCTTTCAATTGTGGGCCTTACTGATAAGCGGAAAGAAGTACCCAGTAAACTTAGTGGCGGAGAACAACAACGTGTCGCAATTGCTAGGGCAGTTATCACTCAACCTGAGGTTATATTAGCCGATGAACCAATAGGTAATTTGGATAGTGTTAATGGTACTGAAGTAATGAAATTATTTAAACAAATAAATCAAGAAAAGGGTATAACTATCGTTCAGGTTACTCATTCAGAATATTCAGCTCAATTTGGTAATCGTTTGATAGTGATGAAAGATGGAATGATAAGTAGCGATGCTACATTATAGTTAATATTTAATCTTAATTAATTAAGCATGAGGTTATTCAAATTTAATTACTCTATCATTATAAAATACTATTTTTTAAGTAAAAACAGGTTACATTATATTACCTAATTAAATATTGTTAAGAGATTATATATTGATTATAATATATAGTAATTTATATTAATGGAGTGTAATGAATGAATAAAATAATCTTAACCGGAGATAGGTCAACAGGAAAATTACATTTAGGTCATTATGTCGGATCGTTAAAAAGAAGAGTTGAGTTACAAAATTCTAATGATTATGATATATTTATTATGATTGCCGATGCTCAAGCGTTAACCGATAATTCAGATAATCTAGATAAAATACGTGAAAATATTATTGAGGTAGCGCTTGATTATTTAGCTTGCGGATTAGACCCAAGCAAATCAACTATATTTATCCAGTCACAAATTCCCGAGTTATGTGAGTTAACATTTTATTATATGAACTTAGTAACGTTATCAAGGCTTCAAAGAAATCCGACTATTAAGTCTGAAATTCAAATGAGAAATTTTCAGAATTCTATTCCTGTAGGTTTTTTAACCTATCCGATCAGTCAAGCAGCTGATATAACAGCGTTTAATGCATCTTTAGTGCCAGTAGGTGAAGATCAATTGCCGATGATTTAACAAACAAGAGAAATTGTCCGTAGTTTCAATATGCTTTATGGGAATACTTTAGTAGAACCTCAAGCTTTATTACCCGAAACTGAACATGGTTCAAGATTACCGGGTATTGACGGTAAAGCTAAAATGAGTAAATCACTGAGTAACTGTATTTATTTATCAGATAGTTCTGATGTCATAAAAAAGAAAATAATGAATATGTATACGGACCCAAATCATTTAAGAATTGATGATCCCGGTAATACAGAAAATAATCCGGTTTTTATCTATTTGGATGTATTTTGTAAAAATGATCATTTTGCGAGGTATTTACCTGAATATGGTAATCTAGATGAATTGAAAGCTTATTATCAAAGAGGTGGATTAGGTGATGTTAAAGTCAAAAAATTCTTAAACAACGTCATCCAAGAAGAGTTAGAATCAATAAGAACAAAGAGGAATGAATGGGAACAACATATTCCGGATATTTATCAAATTTTAAAAGAAGGCAGTAAAAAAGCAAAGAAAGAGCCTGTCAGACTTTAAATAAAGTAAGAAACGCGATGAGAATCAATTATTTTGATGATCATGTTCTATTCGAGGAACATGTTAAAAAACATTTGATAAAATAAAATATTGAATTATTATGACATATAGTTTATACTTAACTATATTAATGATTGACAATTTATATTAGGAGTACTAGCAATAAAATATTATATTATGTGAAAGGATATGGCCGATGAATAAAAAGTTTAATAAAAAAGTCAATTATTTACTAATGATTTATGGGTTTCAGATATTATCATTATTATTAATACCAGGAATTTTCATATTGTTAATCTTCATATGGAGTAAGGATAAAGATGTGACATTCAATATTAACAGTGGTTATGTAACTTTGATAGTTGTAATTATTATCATTGGATTAATTATGTACGGAAGAATTGTTGCTTTTAAAAAATGTTTGTGGATTAAAAAGACTTATTCTACACAGCCTTCAGCTGTCAAAAAAATTATAAAAGAGCGATTGGATATTTATAAACGAATAAGAAATACGCAAAGACGATTTTACGATTATCACGGTTTGATGCGAGGATTATTAACTTATCGCTTATTCAGTGACTTGTTGTTTATACTGGAAAATGATAAGAATATTAAAAATGGTGGGAATAAATAAAATTAAGTAAATTAATATAAAGACATTAAGAATTGTTTACAAACATTTTAATGTCTTTATATCTATATTTTTAAAATATTATAGGATTATTTCGAATAAAATGCTACAATTAATTTAAATAACTGTTTTATATAAACATAATACTAGTTTTTATTATGAATTAGGTGGTAAGTATGCGTAAAACTATTCTATTATTGTCACAGCTATTTCCCTTACATTAGTGATTATCGTGATAGTATTTATAAAATTATTTATGGATACTGAACCTATCGAAAAGTCAGAATATTTAGTTCTACTATTATGGTCTTTTAGTTTTATTCCGTCATATATGTTTGTATATTATTGGTTAAGGACAAAATCCTTTCAAGAAGGTGTACGGATTGGTAACTTTTTTGGAAGAGGTTTTGGTTTAGTTTCCTTTATAATTCCTCTCTTAATTGCACCTTCCTTAATGATTTTATATTATGGATTTTTATTTCAAGGCAAATTTAATGAATTTTGAGTTTATTAGTTAATAATTCAATTAGAAAGATTATAGCTAATACATGTGAAGGAGTCATGTGAATGAAAAATTTAGAAACAATTTTAAATATGATTGATAAGAACAAATCAACGGTTTACGTAAGTTATATTGATTTAGATAGTAATCCGGTATGTAAAGCTATGTTAACACCAAGAAAAATGGATGGTCTTAAATATATTTATTTTTCGACCAATACTTCGTCTAATAAAGTAAAATCTTATTTAAGAAATAACAAAGGTAGTGTTTATTTTGTTGATAAGAGATTCTATAGGGGAGTTTCATTGATTGGTACCGTAGAAGTTTTGACAGATCATGAAACAAAAGCTATGATTTGGAGGGATGGAGACACATTATATTATCCTGGCGGTATAGATGATCCTGATTATTGTGTGTTAAAATTCACGATAAGTCATGGTAGATATTATTCATCTTTAAAAAATGAGGATTTTATTATAGAATAAACATTAGTTAAGTGTTTTATTTAATATTACATTTATTACGTTGAGGGGGATAATAATGAAAAATAGCGAGAAATTATTACTGATATGGTTAGGCTTGGCAATTATTATTGCCATGACTGTCATGATTGTTTTTAAAACACAGTTTTCTATATTTACCTTCATATGGATAATTGGTACATTTATATCAGTTCTTAAAAGAAAGAATGCTGAAAGCATAGGATTTAATAGGGTTAAGATTAACCTTTTGGTAAAAATGACTTTGATTAATCTTGTGGTGTCCTTGGGTTTAATTTCTCTTTTTGAAATTATTTCACGCACATATGAAACTTTAATTGAAATAGCTTGTTCAAGTGAAATGCCTGATCCGACATTTGTCTGGTTAAATGAATTCCCCGGAATTACAGGATATCTGTCAATGTTTTTGTTTAGCAGTTTTGTTACGATATTCGCTGAAGAAATCTTCTTTAGAGGTGTTTTACTTAACTACTTTAGTAAAAAATTAGGTATATGGCAGGGGAATATTATTCAGTCAGTACTTTTTTCCCTAATCCATATAATAATTGCCTTATTAATGACTCCGTTACAGGGAATAATACTGGTTTTAGGTTATGGATTTTTAATATATGGTTTACTTAACGGATGGACGGCATATAAGACAAAAAGCATTTGGCCTGGATTAATTACTGCCAACATAAATAATTTGATTCTTGTAATCATTTATATGGGATTATAATAACTTTAAAACTGTAACATTCATTTAATAATGTAATTGTTACAGTTTTTATATTTTACTTATTTGCCTAGGTCAAACAGTTGTGATTCATTATTAATTAAAACAAATCTATCTATGTAATTTAGTAGTTAAAAAGGACATTCCTATCGCGAACCCATGCGATGTCTTGGATATCACTGCAATATCATGTTTTAAGCTATATCTACTAATTCATGTTTACATAAAATAGGACAAGTGTTAAAATAAACTTAACTGAGTTTTGGAGGTTTTATTAAATGCCACAGGTTTATGGATGGGAACATATCATTTATCTAACTATTGTCATTGGAATAATGATAACATTATTTATTTTAATCAAAAAGTACGTAAAGGAAGAAAAACAGGTCATTCTTTCAATAAAAATTACCGGTGTTGCATTACTAATCGCAATTGTTTGGAATCGGTTAAGTATTTGTCTAACTCGTGACCATTGGAACTTTTTACCCGATAGTTTTTGTGGTACCACGAGCTTAGCCCTATCGTTATCGGCGATTTTTCTCAAAAAGGACCATAAGATATTTCATTGCGTAGCGTATTTAGGTTTATTGGGTGGATCACTAACTTTAATTTATCCTGACTTTATCGGTCAAGCCGATTCAATATTTTATCCGATGACGATTTCCGGATTAATTCATCATACCATATCGGTATTTATCGTTATATTAATGCTTAAGACCGGCTTTTTAAAGCCGCAATTACGTAAATGGTATCTGTTGCCTTTAGGATTATCAGGATATATGACCTACGGAATCTTTTTAATAACCGTGCTTAACTATGATAATGCATTGTATATTTATGAACCGATTTTATCCGGTACAAAACTAAACTGGTTTGTTTTAGGAATTATCTTCTTAACCATGCATGCCGTATTTTTAACTATTTGGGAGTATGCACAGAAATATAAATTTACTAATAATCTTGGAGAAGCAAATGATTGACGGACATATTCATTTTCATAAACAACCGTATTCCCTAGCTATAATCAATAACATGATTGAAGAAGCTAAAAAGCATAATATCGATGAATTATGGTTATTGGATCATACGCATAAGTTTAAGGAGTTTTCCTTTTTATATGAACCGATTAAATCACATGAGTTAACTGCCAGATGGTATAAAGAAAAGCAATTAATCAGTATAAATGAATACTTGCATTTCATCGATATTGTTAAGGAAAAACAATTTCCGATAAACATAAAATTTGGTTTGGAAGTTTGTTATTTTAAAGAAACAGAAAGTGAGTTAAAGAAAGAATTAAGTAAGTATGATTTTGACTTTTTAATCGGTGCGGTTCATTTTATTGACGGGATTGGTTTTGATTTAAGTAAGGAAGCATGGAAAAACACGGATATTAATTTTATGTACAAAAGATATTATGAGATTATGGAGGATTTAATAAAATCAGGGCTTTTCACCACATTAGCTCATCTGATAGCATAAAAGTTTATCAATTTTATCCTACATATGATCTTATACCGACATATCATAGAATTGCCGGATTATTAAATGAATATCATATGTCAACGGAAAACAACACCGGATTATGGCGCTATAATTTTCCATATCCGGGTTTAAATATGGAATTTTTAAAGATTTTAAAAGATACCGATGTTAAAATTCATTTATCCAGCGATGCCCATGAATATCAGTATATCGGTAAATATTTCGATCTCTTGGATGATTAGATTGACATTGATTAAAAAACTCATAATAAATACGGATATTGAATCTAATTCATATCCGTTTAATTTACCTGTTATAGCTAAGTTATCTACTCTTGATTTAAATCATGATGTCGTGATATTTGTCGGTAATAACGGTTGCGGTAAATCAACAATACTTGAAATTTTGGCCGTTAAATTAAAATTAAGTCGTATCAGTGAGGATCTAGCATATCAGGATAGTGAATTTAAGGAAATTAAAGAAGCAATTAGTAATTTTAAAATTGAGTACTTAAAAAAGCCTAACGGATTTTTCTTTCGCTCCGAGGATTTTATCACGTATATTCGCTTTTTGGAAAAAGCCAAAAATGAAGCTTATCAGGAAATAGCTCGAATCGAAAAAGAATATCAGAGTAAATCGCCTTATGCCAAAAGTTTGGCTTCAATGCCTCATTATCGAACGATATCCGATATTGATAATTTGTATCAGAAATCATTTATTGAAGAATCACACGGGGAATCTTATTTGGACTTTTTTAAATCCAGATTAAAGCCTAATTACTTATATATTCTTGATGAAGCAGAAATGCCTTTGTCAATTGAAAATCAATTGACATTGTTAATATTAATTAACGAAGCAGTATAAGAGGGCTCGCAATTTATTCTTTCAACTCATTCACCGATTTTAATGAGTTATCCTCATGCCCGTATATATGAAATAAATAATAATGGAATCAATAAAGTAAAATATGAAGATATCGAATCGGTTAATTTATTAAGAAATTTTCTTAATAATAGAGAAGGATACCTTCATCATTTGTTTATTTGAAGAGGTAAAGAAGTGGAAAAGCTATTATTAGTTGACGGACTCAATTTATTGTTTCAGATGTTTTACGGAATGCCAAATAAAATTTACGGACAGAATGGTAAGTGTTGTCACGGAGTTATCGGCTTTATCGGTGGTTTACTTAAATCAATTAATTTTCATAAACCGGATTATTTGCTGGTTATTTTTGACGGAGAAAATAACGGTAATCGGAAGGAAATAAATACACTATATAAAGCCAACCGTATTGATTATTCGTTAGTTCCCGAGGAGGATAATCCCTTTGTGCAATATCATGATATTTTAAAATCACTGGATTATTTATCAATAAATTATATCGAAACTAACGGTTATGAAGCGGATGATTTGATTGCCAGTTATGTGAAAACATATGATAATGATATTAACATTATAATTCAGTCTAGTGATTCAGACTTTATACAATTATTAAGCAATAATACCTTCTTATTTAAATATCGCGGGAAAAACAGTTGTCTTATAACACCTGAGGAAGTGCTTAATAAATATGGCGTTATGCCGGATAAAATGGCCGAGTTGAAAGCAATTGTCGGTGATAACGCCGATAATTTAAAAGGTGTATATAAAGTGGGTATTAAAACTGCCGGTAAATTACTAAATGAGTTTCAGAATATAGATGGCATATATCAAAATATTGATTTAATAAAATCAATTAAAATAAAACAAAATTTACTGGAAGCAAAAGAATTAGTCAAACAAAATTATGAGCTTATCTGTTTGAGAGGTAATATAGATATACCTATTAGTTTGGAAAATTTAAAAAGTAAAAAAGATTATCATACTTATAAAACGATAAGTATTTTAAGGGAATTAGAAATTTTATAGGGGGAATTAATTTGAAAAAAGAAAAATATCCGATATTGGAATTTGATCCGGTAAAAGAGGCTTTAATCGAACCAATAATAAAGACGGAGGTAACCGTACCTAATTGTATCGTGATTTGTTTTTTCAAAGAAGTAATCACAAAATTACTGGAAGAAAAGAAAATTGAACCCTTGATAGTATTACCGGGAGAAGCAGGAGACGTGCAAATATATAAATATTTGGATTGTGATTGTTGTTTGGTATTAGGTCAGTTGGGTTCACCGGCATGTGCCGGTTTTCTAGAGGAATATATCGCTTTAGGAATAAATAAAGTGATGTTTTGCGGTGGAGGTGGAGTATTAAGAAAGGATATAACAGTCGGAAAATTGGTGGTTGTTGATAGTGCAGTAAGAGACGAAGGAACAAGCTATCATTATTTACCTCCGTCAAGAGAGGTACAAGCAAATAAACAAGTCATAAATCATATCACAAACTATTTAAATAATCATGGTATTGATTATATCGTTGGCAAGGCCTGGACTACCGATGCTTTTTTTCGGGAAACAAGAGCTAAAATTGCCTTAAGACAGAAGGAAGGCTGCCTAATTGTCGAAATGGAACAGGCGGCAATGATTGCGGTCAGTCAATTTCGTAATATTCAATATGGTGCCATTATTTACGGTGGTGATGATTTAACCAATGTTGAATGGGATTCAAGAAATTGGCGACACCGCACTGATATTAGGTATAATTTAGTAGACATCTGTAAAGAAATTGTTTTAAGCATGTAAATTTTGAGGTCATAAAAGCTATACCGTTATCGATATAGCTTTTTTTTATTCAGTGTAATTTATAAAATTAAACCATCTCAAGTTTTCATATCTGATATTATGATATTTTTGATAACTAGGATTAAAGCATTTTTTTAATTGTTCTGCTAACACTAAAGCTTGATCAAGATATTTTTGATATTCTTCTTTCTTGTCAATCGCATTATGGCTATCATCCTCTCTTAAGCTTTCAGCCAATCCAAAAGTATCAATTTCAGAATTGTACTCAATTAAATAATTATGCATCCAGTTTCCTGAAAGTAGGTGGATTTTATATTGAGTTAAAAAGAGATAACCGTAATTTGCGATGAATTTTATCGCATTAATTATAAATAACACTTCTTCAGAAGACATAGCGTAATGAAAATTGACCCTGACAAAACCAGGCCTGATTGATTCCATACCTTCGTTAACGGCGTTTTCAATCGCTATGGACGTCTTTTTATCAATCTCTAATAAACGATGAGCATAAGGTCCCGCGCAGGCACATCCGGCTCTGGACTGAATACCGAATAAATCATTTAATAATTTACTGACTAATTTATGATGAAGAAGCTTATTATCATGCCTGATATTAAATGAGAATATACTTATTCTTTTCTTAGGATCTTTTGGGCCGTAGATGATTATATTAGGTTCATCTCTTAATAAACTAAAAACCGTTTCATTCATCTTTTCTTCTATTGAATTTATTCTATCGATACCGATGGCTTCCTTTAGTTCAAAAACCAATGAAGCTTTGATAACCTGTAATATACCGGGAGTTCCGGCATTTTCTCTGGCTTCAACATCACTTAAAAATTCAAAACAGTAAGGGCTGACAAATTTAACCGTTCCCCCACCGGCAACGGTCGGTGGATATAAAGTGCTGTATAAATGTTTGTTTATAATAAGTACACCCGATGAACCGGGTCCTCCGATAAATTTGTGCGGTGATAAGAATATAGCATCAAAATAACAATCCTTATCTTTATTCATATTAATTTCCACATAAGGAGCACTGGCCGCAAAATCAAAAAAAACTAATCCGTTATTTTGATGCATTAATTTCGCAACACGATAGACATCTGTTTTTATCCCGGTGACATTGGACGCGGCTGAAAAGGCACCGATTTTGACTCTGTTTTTATATTGTGGATTTTTCAATTTATTTTCTAAATCATCATAATCAAATTCACCGGAAGAGGATAAATTAATTTCAACTACGTCCGCAAAGCTTTGTTTCCAAATTAAATAATTTGAATGGTGTTCATATGGGCCGACAAAGATAATTGGCTTATTTTCACTCATCTGTTTAAACATATCCTTGATAATATCTTGGTTATATCTGTTTTCTTTTGATAGTCCGTCAAGCAGATTATCAATATTCATTTTAAGCCCCGGAGTTAAATATAAGCCCATGATCTCACATAATTTAGCGATTGCCCCCGTAGTTCCCGTACCTATATTGATGATATAGTTGGATTCATTAGCATTTACACATTGTTTGATTTTCTTTTCCGCCTTTTTTAAGATACCTGTCATCGTTTTACCCGTAAAACTGTCAACCGTATGAGTATTGGCATATATTTTTTGAAGTTTTAATAAATAATTTTCAATAAATCGTAATGTTTTACCCGAAGCTGTATAATCAGCATAGGTTATTAATCTTTTACCATATGGCGTATTAAAAAAAGTGTTTGATCCGATTATTTCATTTCTGAGGAAATCTACATTTATCTCCATAATTCTCCTCCATTTATGGACTATATTATAAGTTATTATGAATATCACTAAATGGTTACGGTAATTTTTCCCTATTATAGTAATCAAATATTCGTAGAAACTATATATAAAGGAGGCTTTTTTATGGACGAAAAAAATAATCATAATTATTATGATAATACTGAAATAAAATCTAACTACAAAAAAGAAAAATATACTGGTGGTACCAGTAATTTAGGAAATCAAATGACTAAGGTAACACAAAATCCAAATTACTCCCGTGATGAGGAATTTGCCCAAGAAGGAAATTTGTCTAGATATTCTGGGCAATCAGCTGTTAATGCAACGCCTGTAAGTGATATTGCCGGTAATTCTTATGAAGAGTACGCTAGTGATTTTGGTAATAATAAAGTCTTAGATAAAACCGCAAATGATACTTACAATCAATTAAATACTGAAAGTAAAAATGTGGTTAATACTACCAAAAATACATTGGAAGAGTTTGCATCCGAAGCAAATGATATTGGTAGTCAGCTGCGAAAGACCGGACAAAACATTGTTAATGATACCAAACAGAATTTTGCAGAATTCACTAAGGATACAAACGACGAATTAAGTGATGCAAGTCAAAACTTAATAAATAGTACCAAAAATACTTTAGAAGAGTTTGCATCCGATGCAAATAATACCGGTAGTCTAATTCGAAACACAGGAGAAAACATCGCAAATAATACAAGAGAAAATCTTGAGGAATTCGCTCAGGAAGCAAATTTGAAAAGTAAAGCACAGAACATCTTGCATAATACTAAAGATAAGATAGAAGAATTTGCGAGTGACGCCGCAGAGCAAATTAAAAAAGTAGGGCAAAACATTGTTGACACAAGTAAAAATATTGTCAGCAAGACTAAAGATAAAGTTAGTCAAATAACAAAGCATAAAGATGACAAATAAGCTAAAATCAACTAGGAATAATATACCTAGTTGATTTTATTCGTTTATATCACTAAAAAAATTGTCGAAAAAAACAGTCAATATCTATTTTACTATTTTAGACAGAAAACGACATACATAATTTTCTAGATAAAAATTTAAAATTATACTAGACTTTATAATAGAAATTTGCTATTATATGTTATGGTCAATGTTGCTGGTATAACACAATAGGTAGTGTACTTCCATGGTAAGGAAGAGGTTGATGGTTCGAGTCCATTTACCAGCACCATTTTTATCTAATATATCTATTTTATTTAGTCGGAAGAATAAACCGGCTTTTTAATTTTATAACTATTTTTATTTAATATCGTAAAAAAAGAGATAGTAAATTTTACTCGATATACTAGCAATTTTTGTTTATATTTATATTTATATATCAAATACTTATATATTGTCGCTAGCTTAATTTTATTTTTTTATATCGACTGATAACTACTTGATGTAGATATTGTTTAGGCTTATATTTTTATATTAACCTTCAGTCATCATTTGATTATGGAGATATGTAATTTATTCCTTTTGAATATTTAGTTTTTTCTTTTCACACCATTGACTTTTTGATAATCCACTTTCTTTCCAGTCATTATATCTCTGTTCCCAAATCACTTTTAAATTTTCTTCCATATTAAAAATCCTCCTGATATTTATTCAGGAGAATTATCTCATGTTTTTATTATTATTACTATGTGGGTAATATTT
>JAWLBU010000064.1:0-12338 GCA_041687555.1 Haloplasmataceae bacterium
AAGAACGGAATATTTTGTTAAAACTTTATGTTTATGGGATGTTAGTATCTTTGCCAACTATTTTTTTTGAAAAGGTGCTTATCTCATTTGATAATTTTTCTTTTTTCATATCAGGATTATACCGAGCATTAGTAGTTGCCGGATATACTGAGGAATTTTTTAAGCGCTTTGTGATCATTTCCCTCGCATATAAAAAGATTGAATATAATAAAAAATTTACCGGAATCGTTTATGCGGTTATCACAGCTCTTGGCTTTGCCACGATGGAAAATTTCCTTTATGTTGCTTTTAATTATCAAAGCTATCAAATCGGTATTACTCGTACGATTATCTCAGTTACCGGTCATATATTGTTTGCGGTGACGATGGGATATTATTTGTCGTTGGCTAAATTTTCGTTAAGTAAAGGAAAAAGAGAATATTACTTTATTTTATCATTAATCACACCGATTATTTTACATGGTATCTTTGACTTTATTATATATGTGGAAGCCTATGTTCTTTTACCGGTTTTTATCATATTCTTAATCATTTTATATATATTTAATATAAGAAAACTACAATATTTCTTTAGAAAAGAACAAGAAAAAAATAAATTAGAAGTATGACATTTTTTTGGTAAATTCCCATCTTAATCTTGCTAGAATTAATACAAGCATTAGGAGGGAGAACATGATAGTCTATTTGGATTTAATTATTTTGGCTAATTTTATTCTCGATTACAGTTTAATAGCTTATACAGGGATCATTAATCAACAGAAAATGCATTTCGGACGCCTATTTGTCGCGTCTTTATTTGCTTTATCGGGTTTAAGTTTATTTTTTATCCCTAATAAGCTTTTTTTCATCTTGCTTCGAGTCTTATTTAGTTTCGGAATCATCTATTTGGCATATTCCTTTAAATCCGTTAAACAATATTTTAAAAATTTATTAGTCTTTTATTTTTTAAATTATATAACAGCCGGAATAATCGTTTCCTATGATTTTAAATTCACGGAAAATGTCATTTATTTATATTACGAAAAAGATACTACTTGGTATTTATTGATAATTTCATTTATATTTGCCAATTTACTGACATATATATATAAAGTGATAGAGGAAAACCACGCTTTTATAAAAAATACCACATTGGATGTTAAATTTAGGATTTTAAATCAGGAATATCAGCTTAAAGGTTTTATGGACACAGGAAACTTGGTCACAAGCGAGGGTGACAATATCCCCGTGGTCTTTATCGATAAAAACATTATTAAAGAAGAGATAAACGAAGCTTATTTAATTAATCATAAGATTAAATTTACATATGTTTTAACCAAAACATTTAATGACAGTCATTTGACTTTGGTTTTCAAACCCGAATATTTTTTAGTTTCAATTAATCATAAGTGGATAAGTAAAGATGTGTATTTGGCTTTTGGTGAAAATCTCAAGAGTGATAACTTATCGTTTCAAGCGATTTTAAACTGTAAATTAATTGACGGATAGGGGGGAAACAAATGCTTAAAAGATTTTTTAAGTGGATTGAAAGGCTTTTTAAAGATTACTTTCTCTTTTTTGTCAACAGCAGTGAAGTATTACCGGAACCGTTGTCAGCGGAAGATGAAATGAAATATATCATAGCCTTTAATAATGGCGATATGAAGGCACGCGATAAATTAATAGAACATAACCTGCGTTTAGTCGTGTATATTGCCAAAAAATTTGAAAATTCCGGTATATATATTGAGGATTTAATCAGTATCGGCTCGATTGGTCTGATTAAAAGTGTCATGACATTTAATAAAGATAAGAATATTAAGCTTGCGACCTATGCTTCACGGTGCATTGAAAATGAAATCCTCATGTTTTTAAGAAAAAACGGCAGAATGCGAACGGAGGTATCCTTTGATGAACCATTAAATATTGACTGGGACGGTAATGAATTATTACTATCAGATATTTTAGGAACCGAAGATAATATCATTATGAAGGATATCGAAAGCGATGAGGAAAAAAGAATCTTGTATCAGGCGGTAAATAAACTAAATAAACGGGAAAGGGAAATAATTGTGCTTCGCTTCGGGTTATTCGGACAGGAAGAATTGACGCAAAAAGAAGTTGCGGAACTAATGGGGATTTCACAGTCATACATTTCCCGACTGGAAAAGAAAATAATTGACAAGATGAAACAACAAATTAAAAAAGGCATTAACTAATTCGCTATATTTTTACCATTTTATGAATATAAAACGCAAAAAAAAGCCAAACTTTATGTGAGAAGGAGGCTTTTTGATATGAGCAAGTATAAGGTAGACATAAATGGCTTGGATACGAGTAAAATAAATGTCTTAAAGAATAGTGAAATGGTGGAATTGTTTAAAAAATACCAAGCCGGAAATAAAGCCGCTAGAGACAAACTTATCTTTGGAAATTTAAGATTGGTACTAAGTGTTTTAAAACGATTTAATCAACGTGGTGAAAACATGGATGATCTATTTCAGGTGGGATGTCTGGGATTAATTAAAGCAATTGATAATTTTGATTTAAAACATGAAGTTAAATTCTCAACCTATGCCGTACCGATGATTATCGGGGAAATCAGAAGATACCTGAGAGACAACAGCTCAATAAGGGTATCCCGTTCATTAAAAGATATTGCTTACAAAGTTTTACAGGTAAGAGATCGATATACTTTAGAGAATCATAAAGAGCCGACGGAAGAAGAAGTGGCTAAAATTTTAGGAATTGATCCGATTGATGTTATCATATCTCTTGAAGCTATCCAAGATCCGATTTCAATCTATACGCCGATTTATAGTGACGGCGGAGACACCATTCACTTAATCGATCAGATACAAGATGAAACGGATGACTATGAGACTTGGAGTAAAAATTTAATGATCGAAACCGGTTTAAAAATGTTGGAAAAAAGGGAAAAGCGGATTATTTACGAGCGCTATTTCCTAGGCAAAACCCAGATGGAAATTGCCGAGGAAATCGGTATTTCCCAAGCCCAGGTCTCTAGATTAGAAAAAAACGCACTTAAGCAGATGTTTGATTATTTACATTGAAAAAGCTATTGAGCATTAGATGATTAACTAAAAAGCGCTAATGCTCGTTTTTTATTTCCATATTTTGCATATAATAATTTAGAAGGAGGGGTAGTATGTTATTATCGGAAATGGAACTTAAGGAAGTTATCAATGTGGTGGACGGGGTTATCATCGGATTTATCGTTGATTTGGAAATTGAACCAAACAGCGGACAAATCTTTGCGATTTTTATTCAACAGCGTTTAGGACTCGGTAATTTCTTTTCTAAAAGAGAATGTATCCGTATTCCATGGGATCAAATCGTTAAAATTGGCGAAAATGTCATTATTGTGAATTATCCAATTAAAAATTTAGGATAATTATTCGTAATATTTATATAATATGATATAATATATGTGATTACATGCTTTAGGTTGGGATAATATGGATGTAAAAGAAAACGTAAAACAGCTTAATGCCGAAATTGCTTATATGAAAGAAAAATTAGGTATTGATTATGAAATAACAATCTGCGCCGCTACTAAATATGTGGGTCCAGCTGAAATGAAAGCCTTAGTTGATAACGGGATTTATAATCTAGGGGAAAATCGCGTACAGGATTTTTTGGAAAAGGTTAGTATTTTGAATGATGAAAAAATCATTTGGCATTTTATTGGCAGTTTACAGACCAATAAAGTTAAAAAAATAATCAATAAAATAACTTATTTACATTCATTAGACCGTGAAAATCTGGCATTAGAAATTAACAAATATCGACATGAGGCATTAAATTGTTTTGTGGAAGTGAATTGTTCCGAAGAAGAGAGTAAGCACGGATTAAAAATAAATGAAGTAACACCGTTTATAAGACTAATGGAAAAGTATGATAAGATTCGCGTAATTGGTTTAATGACCATGGCCGAAAACACAGCTGATGAAAATACTATCCGGAGGACGTTTAAAAGGCTTAAACATTTACAAGAATCAGTGCAGAATATGAATTTGACACATGCACCCTGTAAGCATCTATCAATGGGGATGAGTAATGACTATAAAATAGCTATTGAGGAGGGTGCAACTTTTATTAGAATAGGTTCGCGGTTATTTAAATAAAATGGAGGTACAGATATGGCTACATTTAAGAAGCTATTTAAGAAGTTTTTAGGCTTTGAAGAAGAGGAAATCGACGAGAAATTCAATGAAGAATATGCCGAAGAAACTTTATATCAGGAAGAAGTAAAACCTACTGTAATGATGAAAAAACCGATGGAAGTCAAACTATATCCCAAGACCTTTGGAGATGCCTGTGAGGTTATTGAACAGCTTGAAAACGGCAATACCGTTTTAATCGATATGAATGATGTGGATATTGATACTTGTAAACGGATTACTGATTTTGTCCTTGGAGCAATATATGTGTTAAATGGAGATGTGGAAAAGATCTCAAAAAAGGTTTTTCGCTTTTGGACCATTAAATAAGGGAGTATATAAATGGAACTAATTATCATATCATTTGGTTATTTTATTCAGATTTATTCATATATCATGTTGGCTTATGTTTTAATCGGTTATTTTCCGGATGCTAGAGATTCGAAAATCTACGACATTTTATCCCGGCTGTGTGAACCGCTTATTAATCTTTTCAGTTTTGCCACTATTTCCGGTATCAGTTTTGCACCCATCGTTGCGATGTTGTTTTTACAGTTGATATATCGATTATTAATAGTAATATATATGTGAGTTCAAAATGCTTAGAGTATTGGATGACGAAAAAGAATTTGTAGCACATCTCAATGAGCAAATCGAAAAGGTGGAAAAAAACGGCAAAGTCTATTTAACAAAATTTCTTACTCTTAGGGAAAAGGAAATAATCAAAGAAAACATTAAATATAAGGATGTTTCCGTCATATTTGACGGGGGATATGATAATGCCGAAAGAGTCCGGTGTCTGTTATACCCCAGTGATATTACTGTAAATCCGGATTTTAATATAACCTGTTTTGCGATAGAATATAATAAACGATACTTAACCTTAACGCATCAGAATATATTGGGCACGTTAATGAGTTTGCAAATTGACCGAAGCTTATTCGGTGATATTGTTTTTGTTGATACAAATTGCTACTTTTTTGCTTCAACGGAAATTAGCTATGTTTTGCATAATGAATTTACGATGATTAACAAAGTGCCTGTTCAGATTGTTGAATATAATCAAAGACTAGAAACAAACCAGAAATATCTTACTAAAGAGATTATGATTACCTCATTACGGATTGATAATGTGATAAGTCATGTATATAATATGTCAAGGGATATGGCAAAAAAGTATGTTGTCGCAAATAATGTTTTTCGTAATTTTCAATTAATTTATGATCCGTCAGCAAAATGTGAGATAAATGATATAATCTCGGTTAGAAAATATGGGCGATTTATCATATCGCAAATACTACGAAAAACGAAAAATGATAAGTTGGTTGTTGAAATAAAAATACCTGCTTCATAGGATTTGTAGGAGGGAGCTAAATGAATTTTACTGATTTACAAAAACAGATTCTTACAAATATTGATCTTTATAATGCCGAAGAGACGAAAATCGTTGTGACCAAGCTATTGGACTTTTTAATTGAATTAGAAGAAAAGAAAAGGAAATTAGAAGAAGATAATCTATCTTTATTATCCCAGGTTAACGATTTAAACGCTAAGGTTGCGGCAAATACGGCCGCAAATGAGCTCAAAGCTAGTAAAGAAGTTTCAGAAATAATCCAGAAGGCTAATGATACCGCGGAAAATATCATTAAGACTGCTCAAGTTAAGCATCAGGAAATTATCAATGAAGCAAATAATTTTATGAAATCATCAATAGTTAAAATCGAAAAAATTATTGATGACATTAAGAAAAAAGATGAAGATGCCAAAGCATATCGGTCACATATTTTATCGATATTCCGAAAAACTATTTTCCGTTTCTCCGATACGAATTATTATCTAATCAGAACCGACAATAAAGATTTTCGTGATTTGTGTCAGTTTTTCACCACTGATGAGAAATTACAGAAATTATGTGATGAGATCATTAATAATTTAGCTAATGACCCTGAATATCAAAAGATACTTGATATGGTAAAAGAAAATCCTCTTGAAGCTCTTGAAGATATCATCAAAGATGATAAGATAACAATCGATAACAAATCCATCACGGAAATAAAGCTGGAAGCAAAAGAAATGGAAGAAGTTATAGAAGAATCAGAAAATGAGGAATTCATGGAATTAAAAAAACCGACATCTAAATTTTTAGATATCATCAATCGGTATAATAAAAAATAAACTTTTATTGACACTATAAATGGTTATGCTATAATATAATAATGATAAAAAAATTGGCCGTGATTGGGACAGTATTTTCTAAGTGCTTATCTTAGCGAATAAGGGATGGTGAAAGCCTTATATAAGTTTAGAAAAGAAGATCACCCATGAGCCGCATGCTGAAATCAGTAAGTATGACGTATGACCGCGTTAAGGTACTAGAGGTATAAGTTTATACAAATTAAGGTGGTACCACGGTGATAATCGTCCTTTAGGAGGGCGGTTTTTTTATTTTAATCAAAGGAGGAATTAAATTGAGTAAAGATTACAAGGACACATTATTAATGCCGAATACGACTTTTGAAATGAGAGGTAATTTACCTAGTAAAGAGCCGCAAATTCAAAAAAAATGGGATGAGGCCAATATATATGAACAAATCATGAAAAAGAACGAAAACAGACCATATTATGTGCTACATGATGGTCCGCCATACGCTAACGGAAATATTCATATCGGTCATGCCTTAAATAAGATATTAAAGGATTTCGTGGTTAAGTATAAAAATATGACTGGTTTTAAATCCCCTTATATACCGGGCTGGGATACGCACGGATTGCCAATTGAAACGGCATTATCAAAACAAGGAGTCAACCGTAAAACCTTATCTCCGTCCGAATACCGTGAAAAATGTCATGAATATGCCAAAGAACAAGTCAAAAATCAAATGGAACAGTTTAAACGCTTGGGTGTTTTTGCTGATTGGAGTAATCCTTATATAACATACCATAAAGAATATGAAGCAATGCAGTTGAAGGTTTTTGCGAAAATGGTATCACGTGGATTAATATATAAGGGTGAAAGACCGGTATATTGGTCATGGTCAAGTGAAACGGCTTTAGCGGAAGCGGAAATTGAATATTATGATAAAAAGTCACCTTCTATTCATGTTGCCTTTGACGTTATCGACGGCAAGGGTGTATTAAACGGGGATGAGAAATTCGTTATCTGGACGACCACACCATGGACCATACCAGCAAACCTCGCAATCTCCGTTCATCCGAAATTAGAATATGCGGTAGTTAAGACGAAAACGGCTAAGTATGTCGTGGCTAACGAATTAGTGGAAAAATTAACTAAGGAATTAAATTGGGAAGATGTAGAAGTCCTTAAAGTAGTCATGGGTAAAGAACTTGAATACATTAAATGTAAGCACCCGCTCTATGATCGGGAATCACTAGTTATTCTTGGCGAACATGTTACCAGTGAAGCTACGGGTTGTGTCCACACTGCTCCGGGTCATGGTGAGGATGACTTTAATGTCGGTAGGGAATACGGACTTGATATCTTATGTGTGGTTGACGAACAAGGTAAGCTGACCAAGGATACAATTTACTTTGAAGGCTTACATGTCGATGATGCCAATAATGAAGTAATTAAAATGCTTAATGAAAAAGGAGCGTTACTGAAATTAGGTTCCATCACTCACTCATACCCGCATGACTGGCGTACGAAGAAACCGGTTATTTTCCGCGTGACACCGCAATGGTTTGCCTCCATCGAAGCATTAAAGGATATAATGCTTAAAGAAATAAATGATGTGACATGGTATCCAAAATGGGGAGACATTAGATTAGGTAACATGATTAAGGATCGTAAGGACTGGTGTATTTCCCGCCAACGCCTATGGGGTATTCCAATTCCGGTATTCTATGCCGAAAATGGCGAGGAAATTCTTGATGAAAAGGTCATCCTTCATATTGCCGATTTATTTAAAGAACATGGTTCTAATATTTGGTTTGAGTGGGAGGTCAAAGATTTACTGCCTAAAGGCTTTACTCATCCCGGAAGTCCTAATAATAAATTCCGTAAGGAAACCGATATCATGGATGTCTGGTTTGATTCCGGAAGCAGCCATCATTCCGTCTTAGTTGAAAGAGGTCTCCCATACCCTGCCGATTTATATTTGGAGGGTTCGGATCAATATCGTGGTTGGTTTAATTCATCACTTTCAACCGGAGTGGCCATGACGGATAAGGCACCTTATAAAACCGTCGTATCGCATGGGTTTGTTTTAGACGGTGAGGGCCGAAAAATGAGTAAATCATTGGGTAATGTCGTTGACCCACTTAAAGTATTAAATCAATCGGGTGCCGATATTTTACGTTTATGGGTGGCATCGGTAAATTATCAGGCTGATGTCCGCATTTCCGACAGTTTGATGAAACAGGTCAGTGAAGCATACCGTAAAATCCGCAACACCTTCCGTTTCTTATTGGGTAATATCTTTGACTTTGATAAGAATAAGGATGCAATTGCCTATGAGAAAATGAACGAGATTGATCGTTTTGTCTTGGTTAAACTGGACGAACTGACTAAAGAAGTACTAGAGTCCTATGAAACATTTGCTTTTGACAATGTATACCGCTTGGTTAATAACTATATAACTCAGTTCTTGTCTTCATTTTATTTGGATTTTACCAAGGATGTATTATACATTGAAAAGCATGATTCTTTTGCTCGTCGCTCGATTCAGACAGTTCTTTATGAAAACTGCAGCCGCTTGGTCCGTTTATTGGCACCAATTCTTGCTTATACTGCTGATGAGGTTTATGAGCACTTGCATTTGGAAACTTCCGTCCATTTGACAGATATGCCTACGGTGTCCAACTATACTGATAGCAAGGAATTAAATGCGAAATACGATAAGTTCTTAGAGCTTCGCGATGATGTTTTAAAAGCTTTGGAAGAAGCCCGTAATCAAAAGATTATCGGAAAATCATTTAATGCGAAATTAACCCTTTATGTTAATGAAGAAACTAAGACATTCTTAAATAGTCTGGATGCCAATCTGCAACAAATCTTTATCGTATCCCAATTTGCGGTAAAAACATTAGCCGAAGCACCTAAAGAAGCAATAAGCTTTAATTATATGTCCGTGCTTGTGGAAAACGCGGAGGGTCATACTTGTGCCAGATGCTGGCAGATTGTACCTGAAGTCAATGAAGACGAATTATGTAAACGTTGTGAAGCAATAGTTAACAAATAATTATGTGGAGTTGTTTCAGTTTAAAGAAACAACTCCACATTGATTTTTTCACATAATTTGTTTATAATATATATTGTTTAAAGAAATGGGAGACGATATTATGTTACGAATACTTTGGGTTTATATTAACGCATTATTATATGTATTGTTTCATATTATACCGATAAGAAAAAGATACAAGCATCCTGAAAATTATAGTATAGATGATCGTTTTAAGTACATGCAAAAAATATGTGATTTAATTGTGAAAAGATCAGGTTCAAAGGTTATTGTTGAAGGAAGAGAAAATTTACTTGAGGAAAATGTCCTCTATGTATCTAATCATCCTAGCATGATTGATCCTTATTTTGTCGGTTATGCAATCCGAAAACAGTTAGGAGCCGTTATTGCCGGTGATTTATGGTTTGATAGTATTCCAATTGTATCTCCGTGGTTTAAATCGATTGGCAGTATATTTGTTGATCGCAAAAATGCTCGGGAAGGTATAAAAGCAATAAATAAAGGTGTTGAAAACATCAAAAAGGGTCATTCCCTGATTTTGTTTCCGGAAGGGGAAATCACCGGAATAATAACTAAAGAGCCCGTTGCCGATTATCAAACGGGAGGGCTTAAACTCGCTACAAAAGCTAAGGTTCCCATTATCCCGATCGTGATTGCCGGTACGGAAAGAATCTATACCGCTCATGAAGTATTTGGGAAATTAAAAAAGGGAACGGTAGTCCTAAGGATATTACCGCCATATGTAAAGCATTTAAAAGAGGAAACTGATGTAAAAGAAATCGCTGCTACTTTAAGACAACAAACTGCAGAAACAATTGAAATATTAAATAACACTTACCTTAAGTAGAAATACTTAAGATTTTTTATATTGATAAAATGGGGAGTGGTAAGTATGATTAGAGTTTTAATTGTTGATGATCAGAAGTTAATACTTGAAGGTTTGTCAATGATTCTTGGATTTTCGAATAATATCAAGGTTGTCGGTACGGCTTCTAACGGAAGGGATGCCATTGATTTTATCAAAAAAGAAGCTGTGGATTTAATCCTCATGGATATCCGTATGCCGATAATGGATGGTGTCGAAGCTATAAAAATCATTAAGGAAAAGTACCCCGATATAAAAGTTTTTATCTTAACCACATTTAATGAGGATGAGTATATTTTTGAAGCTTTAAAAAACGGGGCATCCGGTTATTTTTTGAAGGATACTACTTCGGATGAGCTTATAAAGGCTATTGAAGCAGCGTACAACGGTAACGTTTTATTGCAACACGAGATTGCTTCCAGAATAGTTAATACAATGGAAAAGCAGGGTAAAGACAATAAGCTCTTAAAAGAATTGACAAATAGGGAAAAAGAAATTGCCCTATTGGTAGGACAGGGAAAAACGAATAAAGAAATAGCCGATATATTGTTTATCACAGAGGGGACAGTAAAAAATCATATTACGAGAATACTTGATAAATTACAATTTAGAGATCGAACGATGCTGGCGGTAAATCTAAATTGTGACTTAGGTCATGGAAAATCATGACTAAATTGATGACCTCCGATAGAAGTGTTTTTATATATCTTATTATATACTGTATATTGGAATACTTAAGGAGGTCATAAAATGAAAAGTATCAACAGAGTTATTTTTTATGTATCATTTCCGTTATCGTTTGTGGCGTTTATTTTTCCGATATATGCTTCGAGTATTGGAGTTAAGGTCTTGGAAATAGGTTTGCTTTATTCCGTTTTTACGGTAATGACATTATTGATTCGACCAATTGTAGGATATTTAATTGAAAAAAGCGGCAGAAAACCATGTATTTTCATAGGTGTTATACTCTACACGATCGTTAACGTCATTTATCTATTCGCTAACAGCTTTAGTTTTTTATTGGCTGCAAGAGTTATTCAGGGGTTTGCCGCTTCTTTTTTATGGATAAGTATCGATACTTATGTATCGGACATCAGTAATGACAGTAATCGGGCGAAGAATTTTGGCATAATGTATCAGGCAGGGGATAGGGGTGAATTAATCGGCAGTATCATCGGATTTTCCATACTATTCGGTAATTATGGTAATAATCCGTTTAAATTGGTCTTTTTCCTATATTTTATAACCGGTTTATTATCTCTTTATCATACAAAAGGTGTCGCGGAAACAAAGGACATTAGAAAAGAGACTATAAATACCTCGAAAAATACCAAGACGTTAAAGTATTTTATCATGATAATGAGTATTATTTCCTTGGTTACGAGTTTGTCGGCACCGATCTTTCTTTTATACCTGCAGGAGTTTATCACCGATGATTTGAGCATGATATCCCTTTTGTTTTTACCAGGGGCTATTTTTTCCATCTTTTTACCTAAAATATTTGGCATATTTGCTGATAATCATTGTAAAGAAAAAATCATTTTTAGCGGCTTATTGACAAATGCTTTTTTAATAGTTTTCATACCTTTTATCGTTAGATATTATCCATTTGTTTTATTCTACACATTAATAACGGTGGTAAATATGTTTTACGGACCGGCTTTATCCTCGATAATAATAGATTATGTCGGTACGAATAAACGAGGTAGAACCTACGGATATTATCGCTTTGGCACCGGTATCGGAAGTGCTGCGGGAACATTGATCGGTGCCTATATCTATGAATATATAGGAAAAAGAGTTGTGTTTATTCTTGAAGGTGTGATATTGTGTATTATTGTAATAATTATTTATTTTAAATATAATAGATATATAATTAATAAAATTGGGATGAGTATGAATGAGGAAAATAGAGAGATTTAATCAAATAACTTATACTTTAATTCGCTTATTGATATTAATAGATATTGGTTTTCGATGTCGGGATGATATGATGAACTTAATCCTTTATCTTACCGGATTTGTCATAATATTAGTAAACGATTATTTTCGCATCCATTATTTTTATAAAAATGAAAGGTTGTACTACCTTTCATTAATGTTTTCAAT
>JAWLBU010000065.1:0-11897 GCA_041687555.1 Haloplasmataceae bacterium
ATTACGATATGATCGCTGGATTGAGATTTTTAGATAATGATGGTATATTGTATAATATTGACTACTTGAATATAGAAGGTAAAGAATATATAGAAAAGTTAAATGTGTTAATTCCAAAACATATAGATTCTATATTTGAAGAAAAAATACAATATCTAAAAAAATTAGATAAATATAGATTCTCAGCTAAAGTAAAAGAATATTTAGAAAAAATATAAATGACAAAAATGTTAAAACTCCAATTATTGATAGATATCAGGGATATATGGATATCAAAGACAACGGTGAGAATTGCGTTACTGAATATGATAAAATGCTGAATATTCAGGGGGCATACTGCCTGCCTGAATATCGCGGGAAAGGTGTTTACCGTGATTTGCTTGAGTATGTGATTGAAAAGTTGCAGGATGAAGGTTATACGCTTCTCGGAGTAGACCACGAACCCTTCAGCTCAACTGCAAACCGGTTCTGGAGGAAGTATTTTTTACCGTACACTTGTAGCGTTGTGCGACGTATCGATGACTGCGCGTTCAAAAAAACAACCCTGAAAGGTGCTATGTTCCCAAAAATAACGGTTGATATGTTTCTATGGATGCTTCAGATGATATCAAATCTATCCAGAGACGGTAGTATTGATAAAGAGGAAGTGTTATTTTAATATTATCTGAAAATAAGGATATACCACAAGATAGATGGATTGTTTATTATCCTAGAAGCTCAAACTGAAAACTACGGTTTCATAAGTATTATATAAAATAATGAAAAAGGGGATTTTACTATGTTAATACGTTTTGCTACTGAAAAAGATCTACCTGCATGGTTTGAATTAGCTACCGAAGTATCGCAGGAATTTCGACATCCTGGGGATATGGGAAGAGATCCGGAGTTTATATCGTATGCCAAAAGTAAGGTGGGTAAATTCGAAGCCTTGACTGCAGTTGATTATATGAGCGGAAACAACATGGGGTTTATTGGATTTTCCCGTACGTACAACCGCATTACATGGCTTGGCGTATCGAAAAAGAGTCGTAGAAATGGTGTTGGCAGCCGTTTATTGAAGACCGCTCTTCGTCAGCTTGATAATACTAAACCCATAACGGTAGAGACATATCCTGAAGGATACTTACCGGGAGTACCAGCTAAAAATCTGTACCGTAATTTTGGCTTTATTGAAACGGAAAGTAATCTTATTGGACCTCACGATCTGTTAATATGCCGTATGACAGTAGACCTATCAAAAGAAAAGCGTGGTGGCAGCTTTCATTACAAGTACCCTGAGTTTATCGGGGCATCATATAAAGAGAACTGTCCGGTTTGTAATTCAGAACCAGCCCTAGAAGGAAATATTGATATAGAAGTAAATGATAAAGTGTGGATTTGTGGAGAATACCCGGGGCAGGGACGGCTTTTCGGAAAAATGTATGTAATGCCAAGGAAACACTTCTTTCATTTTGAGGATATGCCGCCTGAAGATATGATGGACTTTATGACAGAGGTTCAACGTGTAGGTTCTGCTCTTCGAAAAGTAACAGGAGCGGTTAAAATAAATTATGAAATGCACTCAAATTCAGGAGCCCATTTGCATATTCATTTGTTTCCCCGTTATCTTGATGACGATTTTCCATCTGCTCCGATTGATTATCGTGAGAGTGAGCCTGCTCCGTATGAGAGTTATGAGGAATTTCTTTGGTTTATAGAACAGATGAGGAAGGAATTATCGATACAAACGTCTGTAGATTTTTTGTAGATCAAGGTATTTGGCATACTTTAAAAGTGCTGATGATGAATATGTTATTGTCGAGTATAAGCACAAACATGGCTTATTATATAGAAGCAGATTCCTTTTTATTGAAAAGGAGAGATTTGATAATACAAAATTAAAACACAAAAATGATATTCAAGTAATTTTTGATATAAATGGTGTAATCTGATTAGTTTTGAATATTATTTACATTCGCTTGAGGAGAGTAGTAATGACTGAATTTGATAAAGTAAAATTAGAAACTGTGAAATTTATGCGTGGTAAATATCGTTTAGATGAGGTTGCAGGAATATATTATGACATACCTTGTCTAAAATTTCGACAAGGAAAGAAAACCATCGTGTCGATAAATTTACACGATGATCATTACGATTTTCAAATTATTCTCGGTAAAGCAGAAAGAGAAAAGTTTGAAGAAGTAAAGGAGGACTTCCCGCTTGAGATACAAGAGCTTTATGACCGTGAACGCACTCTACACGATGGCAAATGGCTCTTGATTCGTGTTGCTGATTTAGTAACTTTGGAAGCTGTCAAAAAGTTGATACTTATTAAGAAAAAACCAAACCGAAAGCCATTTTCAAAAGAAAATGCCGTGTATGGCAAGTGTGGTCATCGATGCGATTTATGTGTGCATTTCACTGGCATTACCGAAGAATTTAGAAAAATGCTCATTCCGCATTTGAATTCAGTTTATGGTGTATCTGATTGGGATATGCGTTGTACTGGTTGTGATACACCTAATTGTCATTGTAATCGTGATGGGAATGAGTTATGTGAGCCATTAAAATGTTTACATAAAAAACAGCTTAGTACTTGCTTTGATTGTGTAAAATATCCCTGTGAACAAGCAACCGTTGGATACAGGCAACTAGAACACAAAAATATTTCTGCCGATGATGTTGCATGGGCGATTTTGCCTTATGTTCCATATCAATACGAAAAATCATACTAATTAATATATATCTAATCTATTATAACGATTTAATTCTGTAAATACAAAATAAAATCTCGAAGTATGTTTATGAGAAGATATCGAGATTTTATTTTTATGATAATTTTGGAGGTAGGGTTGAGTCGGCATGTTAGATAAATGGGGTCGAGTTAAGAAGAAAGTTGTAATTATTGCTTACAATCTTTTATTCTTAAAGATAATATTATTTTTTTTCAATATTATAATGTGATATAATGAAATTATATTTAAAATTATTTAAGCTCCAAAATCTTAGTAGGTAAATTAGAAAATGGAAATGGTTATCAGAAATATCTTTTTGTAATAATCCCCAAACAAAAAGGACGTTTACTTTTATTCAGAATTCTTATTTTTGTGTAATATCAGAAACACTACATTCTAAAATTAAGGTGGCATGTTTAATGCACATAAATCAATTTATTTTCAAATAACTTAGTAGAGAGTGAAGGATGAAATATGATGGAGAAATTTTTTTGGTACGACCGGGAAAAGAGCATAAAAAGCAATATGAAGCAATGATGGACGAATGGGAAACAGAAGAGGGAAGATTAAATCCGGGTGCACTCAGACGATTCAGTAATTCGAAGCAAGAAATAGTTACTTACGAAGAATGGTTGAAATGGATAGAGGATGATCGACAAGCTGGACAGGACTTATATTTTTTCACAAACGGAGAAATTATTTTAGGTGCAATAAGCATGACAAAAAAGTGTAGGTTATAATGGTCATTCGGGATTTGGTATAAGACCGTCAGAAAGGAATAAAGGCTATGCAAAAAAATGTCATCAATGGCATTACCGTTTATGAAAGATTACAAAATCAATCATGTTGTAATTAGTTGTGACAAAGATAATATTGCTTCTGCAAAAACGATTGTTAATAACGGTGGTTATCTTGTGAAAGAAGTTGTGGACGAAAATACAGAAAAAATCATCCAAATTTATCATATAGATTTATAAAATTAAGAAATTTGATGAGCGACAATTAACAAACTCCGATGGAAGGTGAAATAAAAGCTTTTTTATGCTACGGACAGATATTATATCTGAGGAAGTGAAATAGAAGGTAATAGAAATATTGGAAAGTAGTATTTAAAAGTATAATAAGCAATAACTTTATATTCGTGAGAGTTTTGGAGGTTTAATCATGAACTTTGAACTGGCTAAGAACTTTGTATATAGAAATGCTAGGCCGCTTGATATAGCAAGATGGAAATACATGTTTGAAAACGGAAGCAAGGAAGATGTTTTGACTGCATTAATTGCATACCAAAATGAGGACGGAGGTTTTGGTCATGGACTTGAACCAGATTATTGGAATCCTAACTCATCTCCAATTCAAACATGGGTTGCCACGAAAATCATTAAAGAGATAAATCTAAAGAATAAAAATCATCCAATTGTACAAGGAATATTGAATTATTTATCTTCAGGAAAGGATTTTGATGGGCATACATGGTTAAATACAGTGGCTACTAATAATGATTATCCTCATGCACCATGGTGGAATTTCGAGTCTTCTCAGGAAACATCATATAATCCTACAGCAAGTCTTATTGGTTTTATTTTAAAATTTGAAGATAAAAGTAGTAAATTATTTGAATTGGCTTGTACTCTTGCTAAAGAAGCATACAGTTATTTTAAGCTGCATTTTCCAATGGAATCTATGCATACCGTTGCTTGCTTTGTTGAATTGTATGAATATATAAAAGAAAGCTCAATGAATAATTTATTGGATTTACGGGAATTCAGTGCTTTACTACACGAACAGATTAGACACGTTATAACATACGATACTTCAAAGTGGGCAATTGACTACGTATGTAAACCATCTTTATTTATTGGAGCAAAAAAAAGTGATTTCTACATGGATAATAAAGAAATATGTGATTATGAATGCGAGTTTATTTCACGTACTCAAGAATCAGATGGTACATGGGATATTACATGGTCATGGACAGATTATACCGAACAATGGAACATTAGCAAGAACTGGTGGAAGTCAGATTTGATTATAAATAACATACGTTTTATTAAAGCAATGAACAGTTAAATCTCAATAAATAGTATGAATAATTGGCAATTACAATCATTATTTTTATTATCTTATTTATAGATTTATTATTGATATAATGATTAAAACATTTTATAATTGTACTAAATAAATATAGGTGGGTGATATTATGAGTTATATAGAAACATTAGTAGAAGTAATTGAAAGTACATGGTTTTACTACTTTTGCTTATTCTTATTTATAATATTGACACTTTTTGGGGTTCTAATGCTGGTCGGTATAAAGAAAAAAGGTAAAGTTGTTATACTTAGCTCTCTATTAAAAAATAAAAAGTATGATAATGAAACATTATTATCTAGATATACAATCCAAGCTCTATATACAATAATTATTGGAGTAATCATATTTATTATTACTTTAACAAGAACTTTATCAATGTTAAATATTTTGTATATTATGCTGGGATTTGGTGTATTAGATGCTATTTATGATATTGTAGTAATTAAATCTGTCATCAAAAAAAGTAATTAAAATAATACATCTTTACTTATGATGAATAGCTTAGACTTTTATTTTTTGAATAAAACCCTCGAGGTATGTTTGGCAGAACATGTCGAGGGTTTATTTTTTTGATATTTTTGTTTGATATAATAGTTGGGATTGAGTTTACGTAATTATTTAATAAATTGGCATATAACGACTTAGCAACGGTGCAGGGTATTCAAACTTATATTATATTGTTAATAAATGTACATATTTTTTTTTTCTCTCTAGTGGTGGACTATATGTCGGAATATCTCACAAAATATATATAGTACTTCAACGTATGGGAAATAAACTTTTAGATAAGCAAAATATGGAGGAAAAATGGAAAAAATAAATTGGAGGACTTTTCTTAAAGATGTATTAATTTGTTCTTTGGTGTCATATGGAGGACCAGAAGCACATTATGGGGTATTTTCATCAATTCTCATTGAAAAAAGAAAATATTTAACAGAAGAAGAACTTACTGAGATGATAGGACTTTATGCACTAGTTCCAGGTCCAGCTAGCACACAGACGATTACTGCCATCGGATATTATGTTGGTGGTCCGATACTAGCTATATTAACCTTTTTAGTTTGGACATTCCCAGCGATAGTTACGATGGGTTTAGTTGGTGTGTTTTTTACTCGGATTGATACAAACAATGCTTGGAAACCAATCATTACTTATTTACCATCTGTTGCAGTAGCCTTTATCATTTACGCCGCTTTCAAACTTTCAAAAAAAGTACTTAAGATGAGCAAAGATTGGATTTTGTTTATAATTATGTTAATCCTTAGTTTATTGTTAATTGACTATTCGATGTGGGTGGTTCCGATTTTATTGGTCCTCGGCGGCTTAGTTGTTTTAATACCACATTTAAAGCAAAAAAGTGAAAACAGTGTCAAATATAAACCAAGATGGTTAATTTTAGTCGTTGTGATTGGCTTAGCCGTTTTAAATGAAGGGCTAAGAATATGGATTACAGCCCCATGGATAACCTTATACACATCGTTTTATCGTTATGGATATTCGGTCATTGGCGGGGGCCAAATTGTTATCCCCTTGATGATACAAGATCTCGTTCAAACACAATCCCTTATTTCACTCAGAGATTTTCTTTCCGGATATGCTATAGACCAAGCGGTTCCCGGGCCACTTTTCAGCTTTGCAGCATTTGTTTCTTCTAGATCATTTGCCGGTACTGGATATTCATTTTTTGCCGGTCTAATTGGAGGTTTAAGTATATTCATTCCGGGCATTCTATTAGTGTTTTTTATGTTTCCATTGTGGAGATCCATACGTAAAAATTCACATATAAAATATTTTCTAAATGGTGTCACTATTACAGCGGCAAGCTTAATCACCATGACAGCAATAACTCAATTAATTGAATTACCGGTTGATATCGCAGTTTATGGAGTTGTAGTAGTCAGTACGTTATTATTATTATCTAAGAAAATACCCGCACCATTAATCGTTGTTATCTCAGCTGTATTAGGTTTTCTTATTTAGTGAATAATATCCATTTATGAAAAAAACATATAATGTTATAATTACATATAAGAGTGATGGGAAAATGATGTTTTTGGTTGTATAACATAGGTAACAAAATAGCAATCATTGGGTTATGTACATTGTGGTTGAATTACAATATGATTATTTCGGAGGTGTTATAATGATTTTTTCCGAAAAACTACAACTACTTAGAAAGAATAAAGGGCTCACACAAGAGGAAATGGCTGAGAAACTTGATGTATCAAGACAGGCCGTTGCCAAATGGGAGTCAGGACAGGTCTATCCTGATATTTCAAATCTGATTCAAATTAGTAATCTACTAAATGTTACTGTTGATTATCTTGTTAAAGACCAGATGTGTATGATAGATATTTCATCTGATACGAAGACAGATTTGGACCAACTGATTGATTTCAGACTTGAAGCGAATATAAACACATATGCAGGATTTATGAATGAAACAACTTCTACAAGACTTGATTCTCATGATTATCATTATACGAATGGATCTTTCACATATCATGACACATATGTGGGTGGAGAGCAATTTGCCGGAGAAGAAGCCATTTGGCAAGATGGGAAAGCTGTTTATGCCATGAATTATCTAGGACGGGTTTTGGGAGAACAGTTCAGTGGAAATTTCTTAAAGGAAGCTCTTAGAAAGGCGGATAAAAATATGCCTTATCGAGGACCGGAATACTATCAGTCCGGAGAGTACTTGTATAAATGTAAAGTTGTGGGTGATTTTACTTGGTTTCAAGGTTATGAAGAAATCTATTGTAATGAAATAAAAGTATATGAATGCTATTTTCATGGAGGATTGATACATTAAGGTTAAAATATTAATCGATATATGAGCATCAATTGTTATGTGGATTGGTGCTTTTTTCATGTTTGATTTTTTTTAGGCATTTCTACGCTAAATGTTAAATCAATGAATGGAAAACAGTAATAGATAATATATATGTGATATTGGATAAATATTTGGATGGTTAATGGCTTAAATTGGTTGACATAATGATAAATGAATTATATGCTATAGTTGAATAAATTAAACATACAAGTTCGACTTCGGTGCCTGATTTATTAATTAAATAAAAGGGATTGATTAGTGATTATTGGTATTTTATATTATTGTACATTAATTCGAACTGCTCGTTTCATGTTGGAAAATAATAATTATAACTATTTTCTTCCTATGATTTTGATAACTAAAATGATAATATATAGTCAGTTAAGTAATTAGTTTTAACCTAAATTCATAACTTCAGATAGAATTTAGTGTTTTATATTGACCTATTAAACCATGAATTCATAAAAAAAAGAGCTGTCGGAGATATGTTGAGATGGTTGAACTTCTACACACGAAATAGTATACCTGAAATTTAATGAAGGATTAGCGGAGGGGAGTTATGAATAAAATCATTAAACATTATGATTTGTTGATTGAAGAGGGTAACGATCCAGTTAATGATTCACCAATATTAAAGGAATATATGAATAAATGGGATGGTGATACATTTATTAGGGAGTTAAACCTTGATATAAATAAATCAGTTTTGGAAATTGGTGTTGGAACTGGACGGATTGCCGTTAAAGTAGTTTCTAAATGTTTAGAATTTACAGGTATTGATATATCACCTAAAACTATTATCAAACTAAAGAACATTTGAACATGGATAATGTTCTTTTGCTTTGTGATGACTTTATAAAGTATAATTTTGAAAGAAAATTTGATATTATTTACTCATCGTTAACATTTATGCATTTTCCTAACAAGCTGTTTGTAATAAAAAAAATTAGTAATCTATTAGAAGCAAATGGACGGTTTGTTTTATCAATAGACAAAAACCAATAAAATATATAAATATGGAAAGTAGATCTGTTAGAATATATCCAGATGATCCTAATAAAATACGTGAATATATTAAAAAGGCAAATTTAAAATTACAAAAACAAATAGAAACTGAGCTTGCCTACATATTTGTTGCTACGAAATAAAGAATATTAAAAAAATTCTCACTATAGTTGAGTTTTATTCATCATATTTGATATGGAAAGTTTTTATATAATTTTTTATAATTTCTATATAAGCTTCTAGAAAAAACAAATAAGGAGTAGTGAGAATGAGAATTAATATTGGTGAAAATTTGAAAAGTTTAAGAATTAATAAAAATCTTACTCAAGAGCAACTTGCAGAAATACTTGGAGTATCACCTCAAGCTATCAGGCGTTGGGAAAACAACTCTGCGTATCCCGATATCACGATGTTGCCCGGCATTGCATCTTTCTTTAATACTACAATAGACAATCTTATTGGCATTAATCAAATAACCAAAAAAGAAAATATCAATAAAATACACAGTGAAGCGTTAACTTTGATAGAAAACGATGAAATAGCTAAAGCTATAGATTTAATCAGAGAAGGACTGAAACTCTACCCAAATAATAGTGGTTTATTATTGGCGCTTGGTGAAACACTAGCTCATAACAGTGATGATATTAATGTGAGAGATGAAGCAATATCTTTGTTAGAACGTGCATTACAATTAGGAGACATCAGTATGAAAGCAAAGAGTACCGCCAGTGTAAATTTACTTTTCTTATACTTAAAATCACAAAAAATAGACAAAGCAAATCTTCTAATAAAATCATTGCCACATATATGGGAAAGTAGAGAAATAATAATGCCTGAAGTTTATATGGATGAAGAATATATTGAAGAACTTAAAAAGTCAATCATAAAATCACTGGTATTTTTCTATGATAAGATTTTAAATATACCAACTCGAAAATTTGGCGAAATTCCAAGCTATATAAAGTTAGGTGTCGATTTTGAACCCAAAGAAAATCTTAATGAAATTCTTATATTAATAAAAAGTTTTTTATTGGCGTAATCAATATACAAAGGAGGTATTTATATTGTTGCAAGAAACATTTAAGGAAGTGGATAAATATATAAAAGATAGGGTTGGGTTAGAGGATGAAATATTGGTTAAAGTAAGAGAATCAGGGCGTTATTCAACAATGCCCGGTGCAAATATTTCGGCAAATCAAGGAAAGTTTCTATATATTCTCGCAAAGTCTTGCAACTCAAGAAATATCTTGGAGATAGGAACACTTGTTGGCTATAGCACGATATGGTTAGCTAGAGCTCTCACCGAAGGTGGTAAGATTGTATCCATTGAGTATGATAAGACCAACTATGATATTGCCTGTAAGAATATTGAGGAAGCGAATTATACAGATATAATCAAATTAATTAACGGTAAAGCACTTGACATCTTGCCTGAAATTGAAAAAAATCTAGTTGTTCCTTTTGATTTTGTGTTTATTGATGCAGATAAGCCACCATATGTAGAATACCTAAAATGGGCGATAAAACTCTCTAGAAAAGGATCGATAATTGTACTTGATAATGTAATTCGCAATGCCAAGATTCTAGATCCTAATTCATCTGATCCAAAAGTTATTGGTGTGAAAAAGCTAAACGATTACATAAAAGATTGTAGTGAGGTTGATTTCACTATTCTTCAGATGGTTGGAGAGAAAGAATATGATGGAATGGCAATAGGAATCGTGAAGTAGGATTATTCTCTTGAATATTTGGTGGAGACTATTAATTTAATTTATATTAAATTATAATTTGTAATAATTGGGGGATAAAAGTGAAGATAAATAATTTCAGTACAAGTGTTGATAATGATAATGTACTAGTAAATATCATAGAAAATGATTAACATCTATATAATTTAAATAACTACACTTCTCTCTACAAATATTTATTGGAAGAATTAAATAGTAACCATGGAATCATTAAAACATTTTTATATGGCAATTCATTACGTTATATGCTGAATCAATACTTTACTATTTATAAATTGTTGGTATATAATGAAATAAATAATATAATAAGAATAATTTATGAGGAGATAGAAAAATGAGTAGATATGAAGAGGGACTAAAAATAGTTGAGGAAAGGTGTGGCAACGGAAAAGATAATGTCATCTCTCTTGCGACTATTGCTTTGGAACCAAACACAGATGATAACCCCCGTCCTTGTGTCCGTGAAGTAGACGCTTTATATGAAGATGGTGTGTTTTATATTACTACTTGGGCAAAATCAACTAAAATGCAGCAGATAGCTCAAAACCAGGAAGTTGCTTTTGCGGTTTCTGGCAAATGGTTTTCCGGGAACGGAATCGGTGAAAATCTCGGATGGGTTTTAGACCCCAAAAATGCCCAAATAAGATCTAAACTGCGCGAAGCATTTGCTGAATGGTACGATTATGCAAATGATGAAAATAATGAAAACTGCATTATTTTAGCAATCCGTATCACAAGAGCAACATTAATAAAAGATCACGGTGCAGATAGGTATCATTTGGATTTTGTGAATAAAGTTGAAACCGAAGATGGGAAGATTAAGTAGGGAAGTAGCCTTATATTCTTTACTTAATAAAGATACCTTAAGAAAGGGAAATTATATTCATCATATAATATAGTATTTTATAAATAAGAGTAATATTATTAAGATAGCCTAAACCCTCGAAGTAAGTTTATAGGAACATATAGAGGGTTTTTTAACATATAGTTTAATCTATTATAATATAATGTAGAACCTGAAACGTTTGGTGAAAATGGATTCAAAAATCCAGAGCATCTATTAGAATGGCTTTACAACAACAAGCTAGAGGAAGAGTTAGTATTTTGTCATTGAGATTTTTGCCTTCCTAATATATTTCTATCAGATAATAAAGTTACTGGGTTTATTGACTTGGGTAAGGCAGGTATAGCAGATAAATGGCAGGATACGCTTTATGTTATCGTAGCTTGCTTCATAATTTTGACGGGAAGTATAATGGAACACAATATCAGGAGTTTTATCCAGAAATACTATTTGAAAAATTAGGTACAGAACCAAATTGGGATAAGATCAGATATTATATTCTTTTGGATGAACTGTTTTAGAAAAAAGTTTATAAAACAAATGACATCTTTTCTATTTTTATAAATGTTAAAATTAATATGTAGAAAAAAGGCGGAATAAAATACAGAACTTCTGGACAAATATCATTGGTAATTTATAATTACTAATGGTGATAGAA
>JAWLBU010000066.1:0-11660 GCA_041687555.1 Haloplasmataceae bacterium
CCATTCAGATATTATCGGTATTTTCGCTTTTTTTTATTTATTTTTATAATAATAAAAAAGGATTTCCTTTAAAATATTTTTTTTATGTATTTTATCCCTTACATTTGTTAATATTATATTTATTTAATAAATAGAGTGTAGTAATATAAAAATATAGATTATCATAGGGAGGATATAAATGATTGAAAAGGTCATTAAAAATCTAGAAAAGAATAATATGCAGTGTTTTTATTTAGAAGATAAAAAGGAGGTAATACCTTTTTTAAATCAATTTATCAAAGATAAGGATACTGTGTCCGTCGGTGGATCAATGACCTTATTTGAACTAGGTATTATCGATTATTTAAGAAGTCGCGATATTAACTTTCTTGATCGATATCAAGAAGGTTTATCGGCGGATGAAACTAAGGAGCTTTTTCGTAAATCCTTTTTTGCCGATGTCTATTTGACAAGCATAAACGCGATTACGGAAGATGGTTATTTATATAATGTGGATGGAAGGGGTAATCGCGTGGCCGCAATGATATATGGACCGGAAAAAGTGCTTGTGATAGCGGGAGTCAATAAGATTGTTAAAGATCTTGATGCCGCGGTAAAACGTGTGGAAGAAATAGCGGCTCCGTTAAATGCCGCTAGACTTAAATTAAAAACGCCTTGTACAATGACTGATAAATGCGAACATTGTCAAAGCAAGGATAAGATTTGTCGTAATTATGTGGTAATTAAAAATCCGATACCTAATCGAATCTTTGTGTTATTAGTCAATGATAATTTAGGATATTAAAAAAAACTAGGTGACTAGTTTTTTTTATTGAATATTATGATGTTCCTTTTCAATCATTTTTACCAGCATGTGAGCCAGTGAATGTCTTTCTTCCTGAGTTCCGACTTCCCAAAGTTGTTTAATCAATCTTTGTTCACGATTCTCAGGGTCGACATTGTTCATCAAAAAGTCTCCGACTTTCTTACCAACATCAGTTATCGTATCTTCAGACACACCCATTTTTTCAGACACATGAATAATTTTATGAAGTGCATCCTTCCATTTTTCAAAATTTTCGATTACTTTAACATTTTCTAGTTCCATTAACATACCTCCTAAATATTATTGTGAGATCTTTGCGGAAATTTATGAGTATTAAAAGATAATAATCATAAAAAATAGTATTAGGTGAACATCTATGTTTAAACTTTTAAAAAAAATTAAATTTCTACGCAAAATTGAGAAAATATATCCTCGGGAATTTAATTATATAAGAGAAGTCGTACATATCTTAGAACATCGTGAGGTTAAATTACTGGCTCCTTATATTGCCTTTTACATTTTATTATCATTTATACCGATCTTAACTTTAATATTTGAAGTTGTTTATTTAACGGTAAATAACAATCAGGATATTTTAGATACATTAAGGGAAGCTTTGCCGACACATGTTTATACTATTTTAGTCCTTTTAATTAGTCATAACATAGGACATATCAGTATTTTGACCATTTCTAATGTGATATTATTATTTATTGCCTCACAGATTTATCTTTCATTTTATACAAGTTATTTGGTCATTTTTAATGTTGAAAGACATCCACATTATCTTAAAGAAAGGATAGTATCCATTATTAATACGGTTTTATTAATAATACTGATTTTCTTTCTTTCCATGTTTACTGTTTTTAACACATATTTGTATGAAATGCTTGAGAATTATGTCATTGATTTACCGCTTACAAGATATTTTTATAACTATCTTAATCTTGTTTTAAGCATTATGATAATAAGTTCAATTGTCACATTTTTAATGTATTCTATTCCCGATATTAAACAAAGAATAAGGGACGTAATACAGGGAGCATTATTTGTCACTTTCGGTTGGATTGTCGTTTCCATCGGATTTAAAATATATACAAATAATTATGCTAATTATCAAACGGTATATAAGACGTTTGCGGCAATTATCATTTTTGTCACCTGGATATATTTAATAAGTTATGTCTTAATTGTTGGTATTGTGATAAATAGGGCTAAAATTACCACTCATGAAAAAGCGGAAATTAACAAAAATAGTAATGAATACACCGAAGGGAGTGAATGTTAATGACCATAAAGATAAAAAAAATAATCGGTGTATTTATGCTTTCGTTAGTTTTTTGTCTATTTCTTAATCAAGTAGTATATGCAAATCAAAACAAATCATACGGATGGGGTATGAAACCGGGAAAGACCGGTGAAAAACCGGAAGTTGGACAGCTTTATGAGTCGCTTATCGAAAATCACAATGCCTTTTACATTGATAAGACAACTTCAAAACGATTGTATTTGACATTTGATGCAGGCTACGAAAATGGAAATACTCCGAAAATACTTGATGTCTTAAAAAAACATAAGATAAGTGCGACTTTCTTTCTGGTGGGAAGCTACCTACAAAAGGAAGAAGAATTAGTCAAACGGATGGTTAAAGAAGGTCATTATATAGGCAATCATACATGGTCTCATCCGGACTTAACTAAATTAAATAAAGAACAATATGCGGAAGAATTAAAAAAATTTGAAGATCATTATTATAAAATAATAGGTAAAAAACCGTTAAAAATTATGCGACCTCCGTCAGGAACATTTAGTGACAATTCATTAAAGATTGCTGATGAGCTAGGTTACTACAATATCTTTTGGTCATTAGCTTACAGAGATTGGGAAGTAGACAAGCAGCACGGTTGGCAATACGCATACAATGAAGTAATGAAAAGAATCCACCCAGGTGCGATTATTTTACTTCATCCGGTATCAACCGATAATACAGAAGCTCTTGACAAAATCATAACGGATTTGAAAGCCAAAGGTTATGAATTTGTTCCGATTACGACGCTGTTTTTACCGGAAGCATTATATGTAAATGGTTTTTAAAACCGAGGTATGGGTAATTCACAATTACCATACCTTTTTAATTATTATATAAAATTTTTCAATACATATTTAAATAATTTAGTTATTATAGTATAATTAAAAAGACAAATCTTGACAATTTTTTATTTGAAGGGAAGGGGTATAATGAAGATTGATACGGGTCAGTTTGTGGAAACTTATTTACCGATAATGGAAGATATCAGCACAATCGTGAAAAATTATACGTATTGGTTAAATAAGAAACACGGAAATTCGATTGTCGTTACACCGAATTTTCCTGATTACAGCGATCAGGAAGCATATAATGTGATAAGATACAGATCCATACCAGTTTCAATAAATCCTCCTTATAGAATGGGTTTGCCGAAACTCGACAAACAGTTACACGATAAACTAAAGGAGCAGCATTTTGATTTAATTCATGCCCATTCACCTTTCAGTTCAGGTAAAATAGCTTTAAAATTGGCTAAAGAAAGGAATATACCCATTATCGCCACATGTCATACGGACTATCAAAAATTATTGACCAAGTTTTTAAAATTCAAAGTTTTAGTTAAAAGTTATATGAAGAAAATAATCGCATTTTATAATCAGGTCGATTATTTATATACTTTTGATCAGTCCTTGGTTGATATTTTAAGATTTCATGGATTTACCGGCAGGACCGGACTGCTTGATTATGGTACCGATTTTACTTATGAAGAGGAAAATATTAATAAAGATAGAGATTATATCAATCGTCTTCATAATATTAAGGAAGATACCAATGTGTTATTATATGTTGGCAGATTGAACAAAGAATATAATATACCAATGTTAATAGAATCATTCGTAAATTTGCGGCAATTCAGACAACAGTTTAAGGTTTTTTTTATTGGTGACGGGAATTATCGTAATGATATGCATAAATTAATCGAAGAAAAAAATTTGTCAAAATTTGTGACTTTAATAAGAGAAGTGGATGATCGAGAACAATTAAAAAAATATTATGAAAGAGCTAATTTATTACTATATCCCGTTCCATACATTACAACAGGCTTAGTTGTCAGGGAGGCAGCCAGTTTAGAATGTCCTTCGTTAGTGATAAAAAATATATTCAAGATGATTAAAGACAATTATAACGGATATACCTCGGAGAATAACAGTTTATTATATGCGCAAAGAATAATATCGGCGTTAAACGACCGAAATAAGCTTGAGGTTGGAGTAAAGGCCAGAATCACATTAGCTAAGGATTATGAAAAAGTTGTTGAAGAAATATACGAGCATTATTGTGAAATTATAAGAATGTACAAACAATATTGATGAGGTGACAATATGAAAGAAAATTATCAAGCACTAATAACAATAAAAAGATTGGGAATAAACGGTGAAGGAATCGGTTACTACAAAAGGAAAGCAGTGTTTATTGATGGCGCTATTCCCGATGAGGAAGTGATTTGTGAATTTACTAAAGAGCATCAGAATTATATTGAAGGTAAAACAATTAAAATAAAAAAGAAATCAGAGCATCGTGTTGATGCACCGTGTCCCTATTTTGGGAGATGCGGCGGATGTCAGTTACAACATATTGATTATGCGGAACAATTAAAATTAAAAAGAGATATTGTTATTCATGCATTAGAACGATATTTACCAAACTATGAGAATTTAAATATTGAGATAAAAGATATGATTGGAATGGATAATTCCTATAATTATCGAAATAAAGCACAAATGCCCGTAGCTTTTGACGGTGAGAAAATAGTGACTGGTTTATATGAAGCAAATTCCAATCATTTAATCCATATCGATAAATGCATAATACAGGATGAATTAATCAATCATGTTATTTATATAATTAAAACATTATTGATGAAACATCATATTATGGTTTATGACAGGAGATTAAAAGGCGGAGTACTAAGATATATATCAGTACGCTACATGGAACCTACTAAACAATGTCAGGTAGTAATAGTATTAAAAGAAAAAGACTTATCACATATGAGTAAAATCGCCGATGAATTAATGGAAAAAGTACCTGAGGTTGTTTCATTCTATGTGAATGTCAACTCGGATATCAGTAATTATGAAATCTACGGCGATGAATTTATTCATATTAAAGGAAAGAAAACGATAGACGCAAAAATAGGTGATATTAAGTTTAATATTTCACCACATTCCTTTTTTCAACTTAATACGGAACAAACCAAGGTTTTATATGACCTGATAAAGGATACAGTGAAGTTTAAAAAAACGGATAAGGTAATAGATGCATATTGTGGAGCAGGTACAATTGGTTTATATATAGCAAGTGATGTAAAGGAAATCCGCGGAGTGGATATTACGGAACAGGCTATTAATGACGCTAAAAACAACGCGGCATTAAACAATATAACAAATAGTCATTTTGAAGCGGGACAATCCGAATATGTAATACCCAAATGGTTAGAAGAAGGGTTTAAACCCGATGTTTTAATCATGGATCCGCCAAGAACGGGAATTGATGAAAAATTACTTGACGTCTTACGGAAAATTAAAATTAAAAAAGTAATATATGTATCATGTAACCCTTCTACCTTAGCTAAAGATTTAAATGAATTAAGAAAGGTTTATCATATTAAATCAATACAACCAATAGATATGTTTCCTCAAACATCACACGTCGAGTGTGTCGTGTTGCTAGTACGAAAGTAACCCATATATTTATTTTTTAAAGTATAAGGTGTTTATTAAGAGTTATAGATATGTTCCCTCATACCGAGGGCATGGGGGACTTTTTTATTATGGGGGTCGTTCTAGTAGTTCAATAACTACAGTTTTGCGTATTTGTATAGTTTTATGCGTAAAAGTACAGGGTTTTAGTGAAAACGACCCCCTAACAAAAATGAAAATGTTAGTTTTTATAAAATCATAATAAATTAATGTGTAAAGTATATTGAATTATGAACATATATTTATAAATATTTAAAAGATTTAAAACGTTATGTAAATAAACTTGTTAAAGAAAAAAATTCATGTAAAAGATTCAGATATCTTAACATTTTTGCGTTTATTAATCTAGTTGTCGGGCTAATTGGTGAAGTGAGAATCAAGTATGAAGAAACTACTTGGCTGAATTGGTTTCTGAAAAAAATAAATTTATCATATATAATTGACTTAATATATGAAAAATGCTATCATAATTAAAAATAATAGAAAAGGGACTTTCATTTTGAACATTTTGAGAATGAAATCAAGAAGTGTTTGGTAGTTCATTTGCGATTAGTAAAATGAACCGTAGTGCTAAGCAAGCCGTTGATAGTGAATTAATTGTTCCGGCTTCAGTAACAGAAATGTCTTATGATGAAATGGAATATGTTGATGGAAGTGGACGATTCGAACTATCAATTTCTTGCTCGATTGGTGGCGTAGTTAGTGGCCTTGCCACAGGTGTTGTCACCGGATTGTTGTAGGGTATATCTTTGCAAAATTTACTAAAATTGGAGCAATGGCCGGATGGACAGGTGGTCTCATCTCAGAAGCAAATGGTGGTATTACAGGTTGGGCTCTTTCTTCAACAGTAAATAATATGATTTGCGGAACTAGAGGCACATCTAAAGTAACGTTAATTGATATTTGGATTCCATTTGCTAAAATTAAACATAATATAGATATTGATCAAAAATTGCATCATTCCTAGGCGGTTTCAGCGGAGATTTAGGTGGTGCAGCAGCAGTTACCGCTTCATGATATGCTTACGGTTTAGTAGCATAGGATAGGTGAATAGTATGATGATTGATGTTAAATACTTCAGCAAAACAACGCTAAAAACATATATAAATATTAATCTCATTTTAGTTGCATCATTTGTAGTATTCATTGGCATGAAGCGTGTCGAAGAGGCGCAATGGTTAACAATTATTCTGCTCTGTTTAGCTTCTGTTTTACTAGTTACCAATACCGTCGTCTTTTCAATAGAAGCTGTTAGAAAAGCTAAAGTTGAAAAAAACGTAGCCAACTTCATTGAATTAAAACAATACAATGATGCCATAGAGTTTTTACGTAAAATTGCTTCGATTAATCGCTTTTACAATATCAACCAGATGATTCTTTACTATTTAGGATATTTAGAATTATTATTAGATAAACCAGCAAAAGCAATCGCATATTTGGAGAAATTTAACCTCGACAAACAATTTCTACCTAATGCAAGATATCTTTCATCCACAATATTTCTACTCTATCTAATTCACTACATTAATAATGACAGTGCTGCACTTGAAAAAATTCATGAAGTATATATAGCGAAAAAGAGCTATTTATTAAAAACTGCGAGATGGGCAAATCGAAAAATGAAATGGTATATTTGTTTGAGATTATTGACTTTCTCAATAACAAAGACATTAATCAAGCAGCAGAAAAAATTGTGAAAAGTCGTTTAACCAATATTCCGATTGTTGAAAGATTTTTTAAAGAAAAGCAGTCGAATAATTAGAATAAAATAGGTATTAGAACTTGTTCATATATTAAACCTGATTCTAGTCGTAAATTTTACTTGTACAGCCGAATAGAATTTAAGAGGGGGAAAAAAATGAAACGACAAGCCATCACTACATTAATTAATTCAATTTTATTTGCAGCCGTAATTGTATTATTAATCTATTCAGACCCTAATCCCAATAAGTTAGGACAAATATTATTATATGTCTTCTTACCACTTTGGGGATTTAGTATTATACCCTCATATCTATTTTCCCGTGAATGGTTGAATCAAAAATCATTTGATGAAGGCGTTAGAATCGGAGCTCGATTAGGATCGGCTTTTCATCTCGAAGCATTTTTAATACCCATTGTGATTGCGCCATATTTAATGATAAGATATTACCGGTTTGTCATTAAAAAAATTAAACAAGAAAAGAAATTAAAAGAACTGTCATAGTATGAGATAAAGCATATCCATTAGTGAGTGGAGCAATAACAATTTATGGAGTTATTTCTTACATGATAACTGGTTCTTTAAATTTTAGAATCAAAATGAAGATTCTATTGATGCGCTTCAACATGCTATAGATATAAATTCACCAGTAGAATCATAATTACCATAATTTAAAATTCGGGAGTGAATCATAGTTGGGATATTGAGGAAATATTTGGTTCATATGTTCATGAACTTTTGTACTGTCTATTGATAAAAACCAAGATGATATTCTTGATTATAAAGACTACAAAATCAAAGTTTTTCCTGATAATCCTGATGATATCTACGGATATCTTAATGTAGCGGAACTAATTCTTGAATAGCAACTGTCAACAGAGTTTGCACATGTTTTTGTTGCAAAAAAGTGAAAATCTTATTTTGAACAGTTAAAACTAAAAAATACATTTGAAAAGTTAATGTTGCGTAAAGATTCATTGGCTTTTTAAAAACGACCCCCATTTCAAAAGGGGGTCTACTATTTCGCAAAAATAAATAATTTCGCGTAAAACTAGTAAAATTATGGTCTAAACACATGTTGAAACGGTAGTATTAATGTCAAGGAAATAAAACTAATAAGTCAATATTTACATATATGAAATGTTACATAAACAGTAATTCTGTCAACACAACCAAAACCCTCGAAGGAGATATGGGGGAACATATCGAGGGTTTATTTTTGTGTCTTTTTAGGAAATAAATTAGGTAGGGTTGAGTGGATAGGTTAGTTAACATATAGGTTGATAGGACAGAATAGATAACAAGAGGTTGTGTTTATAAAATAGATGTAATGATAAAGATATCGAAAAATGCAAATTTATGATATAATATAGGTATAGGTAATTTTTATTTAAATTGGCAATTTAAAAAAAGTGTACAAGATCTTAGGGAGTGAGTTAGGTGGAACAAAATCAAGAAATTATTTTGTATCAAATTGATGATACAAATATTTGCGTAAATGTTTATTATAAAAATGAAACTTTTTGGGTAACTCAAAAGGCAATGGCTGAATTGTTTGGAGTTAATTCACAGGCTATTACAAAACATTTAGCAAACATATATGAAGAAGATGAACTTGATAAGGAATCAACTTGTTCCAAAATGGAACAAGTTCAACAGGAAGGAAATCGTCAAGTTAAAAGAACATTAGATTTTTATAATCTTGATGCTATCATTGCTGTAGGATATCGTGTGAATTCTAAAAAAGCTACTCATTTTCGTCAGTGGGCAACGAAGACACTTAAAGAATACATAACTAAGGGGTTTGTACTTAATGATGATATGTTAAAAAATGGTAGGCCATTTGGTAAAGACTATTTTGATGAATTGTTGGAGCGAATTCGTGAGATTCGTGCAAGTGAGAGACGTGCATATCAAAAGATAGCGGATGTATTTGAACAGTGTAGTTATGATTATGATAAAAATAGTGAAACAACAAAAGCATTTTATGCTTTTGTTCAAAATAAACTACATTATGCAATAACTGGTAAGACAGCTGCTGAACTTATATATGAAAGAGCAAATGCTACTAAGCCAACCATGGGTCTTACAACTTGGAAGGATGCACCTGACGGAAAGATTCTTAAAAGAGACATATTTATTGCAAAGAATTATCTTAATGAAAATGAATTATTGAAGATGAATCGGTTAGTTACTATGTTTATTGATTATGCTGAGTTGATGGCAGAGGATGAAATTTTAATGAGCATGAAGGATTGGCTTGAGCAGACTAATCAATTTCTCACGAATAATCGTAGAAAAATTCTTGAAGGAAAAGGATCAATTTCTCACGAGGAAGCATTAGATAAGGCAACTAAAGAATACGAGATATTTAGAGTTAAGCAAGATCAAGAATATATTTCTGAATTTGACAAAGAAATGGCAAAATATTTAAAGGGAAAGTAGTTTGTATTGGTTTTCTGTACAGTAGCACCAGTTTAAAAGTGTCGTAAAGCAAAAATAATGAATATGAAGGAAGCAGTTCATGTTTTTGATCTCTGAAGTAAAAATAGAATTGATTCCTATAGATTTTAATATTCAAATTGATAATGAGTGTCGATATTATGAGATTATACATGAAGGTGAGACTATTACAATATTATTAATATATACAAACCCTTTTCATAATCAGCATTTATATATTTAAACTTATTTTAAAAAAATTGAAAAAGAAGTCGTGAAATTAATGTTTGATTTCATTCTTAATTACTTTCATAAGCCTTTACAAATAATGATATCCTCTAAAGAAAACGAAATCATTAATTTTATTGAATATGCTGGTTTTAAGCTCAAAAGAATTCTTATACAAGAGAATTTAGTAAAATACATTATGTTAAAAGAATTCAACCAGACTTTGAACTCACATTTGTTAAGAAGTCTGATGAAATATTTATTCAAATTTGTAAATTAGCATATGAATCATATCAACTAACACATAAAAACAAAAATCCATTAACTTCAACATTAAATGATTTTAAAAAGTTACTACCAAATCAAGCATTATGTTATTTTAATTCAAATAGTTTAACACATTGTTGTTTTATTGAAGGTAATGAGATTTGTTATTTTTCAACTAATAATATCGAAACATATGATCTGTTTGCCTGAAAAGTTATTGATAAAATGTTTGAAAAATTTGATAGTATATTAGTAGAAATAGATGATATAGATCCTTCAGCGTTGATATTTTATGATTTTTTTCAGGATGACAACAGTGATTCGTTTGATACTTTTATTTCAGATAATAAATAGGGATAAATACATATTGAAGAAACCGATTGGTTGATAACAGTAAATGAGTAAAAATTTATTGTTTGAATAAATAATAATCACTTTAATTATTACTAATGGTTTTTTGTTATTATTGCCTATGTGCAAGTTGTTCCATTCGGAATTATTGACATGTTCCCACAAACTACCTTTTATCAAAAAATGCCCAAAAAACCGATTGACTTGTTTCCACAGACAACTCTAACTAATGACATCAATTCCATCAACTCGAGCCATGTCGAAAGTTTAGTTTGGCTAGTTAGAAAATAAGGTATATATTTAATTATTAGATGTTTTCAATATAAATATATGTTTCCTCAAGCACAAGAGTTTGAGGGTTTTTTTACAAATCTTATTGCCTATCTATAACATTCATGATATCCTAAATATATCATGTAATATTAGAAAGAATGTGAGCAATATGTTATTAATTAATGTTAGTAATGTTAGTAATTTAATAATAAATAATATAGATGTTCATTGTCTGGGTTATTAAAACTTTTTTTAAGTTATTTAAATTTCTGATTAAAATTCAACCATAGGTAGTGAATGAAATCCTGTGGTTTTTTATATTAATATTAATTATTACCGCCTATCAACTCTAATGTTAATAGCGTTTTGGTGGATATAAAATAATTTTAATTTTATATTAATAACTGGAGGAAATTGATGGATAAAAAAACTTTTAAAAAAGTTACAAACCAATGTTTATTAATCATGGATTTGTATATAATGGTAAAATTTTATATAAAGAAAATGAAAAGTTATTAATTAATATTGAATTAGATAAATCAAGATTTGATGATATTTATTATATTTATGTATATGCTTGGATAAAAGATTTACATAAAGACTATCCGTATAGAAAATTACCAAATGATTACGATATGATCGCTGGATTGAGATTTTTAGATAATGATGGTATATTGTATAATATTGACTACTTGAATATAGAATGTTGAACTACAAAATAAAATCTGGTTAAACTGCACATTATTTTCACTTAAATACTTTACATAACAGCACTATAAATTCTCAAAATCATTTTAAAAT
>JAWLBU010000067.1:0-11554 GCA_041687555.1 Haloplasmataceae bacterium
TTTTTATTTATATTATGCCGGCAGTGCTTTTATTTTGTTAGCATCAGGTATTGTATATGTGGGAGGTAATATCGGGATGAATATTAAACTTACTAAAGATAAAACATTTGTCAAGTTTAGCGATTTTATCTATAGATTAAAATATTTAAGTTTATATTTATCTATAATAGGTTTACTTGTGGTACCATTAATGATTTATAATGTTAACGGTGATATAATAAAGTTTTTTAATATTGGTTATATACGAATGTTATCGAGATATGTGTCTTATATTCGTTATGCTTTAAATTATAATTTTCCTTTTTATATTCAGATATTGTTGGGAATTAATTATTTTGCTTCATTGATAAATGGGATTTATTTTGCTTATATTTATCTAAATAAAAAAATGAAATATTTTTTTATTTATATCATACCGATAATTACATCGGTACTAATATCACTTGTGACTACGGAAAAAGCAGTGATTATATATACTTTATTACTCTTTATTACTAGTTTTTTTGTTTCATATAATAGCTTAAATAATGAAGAATTTAAAATATCATTTAAAAAAATGATGATGTTTATTAATATATTTATTCTGATATTTATGATATTTATTTTCATTCAAATGAGTCGCTACGGGATGAGCGGAATAGATGGGATAAAATATGTTGTCAGTGTCTTTAAAATCTATGCTTTTGGACATATATCGGCTTTTAGTATCTGGTTCACCAAATACTTAATGTATATGGCTCCATTAGGTTGTGGAAGATATACTTTTGCGGGAATATTTTCTCTCTTAAATATATCTGAAAGGGAACCCGGTATCTTTATTGATTATTCGGTTATTTCCCAAAAGCCATTGATGACTAATATCTATACCGCATTTAGAGGGTTAATCGTTGATTTTTCCTTATTAGGGGCGATACTAGTCATGTTTTTCTTTTCGTTACTTGCGGGAATTGCATACGCAAACTATAAAAGATCATATTTATCCTTTATTTATTTAATCTTATTTTACTCGATAACCTTATTATCTTTTATCACAAGCTTATTAAATTATAATACGTTGATAGGAGCATTTGGTTTATTGGGTTTAACAATGGGTTATTACAATCTACGATCACATAGACGTTAAGTACTAAATAAAAAAAGTGATAAAATTAGTATATATTTTATTTTATTTTATCATTTTTAAGTAATCTGATTTATATCTCTGCTTCTATTATTCCAAGATATAAAAATGCGATAGATAGTAATGATAATAAATGATATTTTTTATATTGTGAGTAATTGTCTTCTTGTTTCTTAAATACTTTTATGTTAGTATCTCTAAAATTATCTAAATTATAGGAGCGTATTCCGAAATTATTTAAAGCTTTTTCCATTTCTTTTACGGCATTAATAAGATTATCACAATTAAGTTTAAATTGATTAGGGGATATCTTTAAATCATTTTTCATATAATTCTTAACTTCAGTACCTGTTGCGAATTGTAGATGATAAGTATTATCAATATAATTTGATATAGTATAGCTTTCAATAGAAGGATGACTTAATAGAATTAATCCTTGACGTTCATAATTGTCATTATCCAGTGGATTACTGAAATCTCTTAATAGACATTTAATTAAATCTACATTAGTATTGGATTTTACATCTCTATCAAATAGATAAAATACGATAGCCTTATCTATATCAAAATGATATTCAGTTCTTAAAATGTTATATAATTCATCGATATGTCCCTTATCTTCTATAATAGATTTTATACAAGTATTTTTAGTGTTAATGACAAATACTGAGGAATTCTTTATTTTTCCTATAGATTTCCTGTACTTTTTTTGTCTATTATATGTTTCACATTTATATCCCAAAATTTTAGTAAATATATAATGCAAAAGTTTAAACTCTGTAGATGCCCCTTCTACAATAAATAATACATTACCGATATTCTTATCTTTATTAATTTTCATATTTTGGTAATCCGCCAAATATTCCACTTTTATACATTTTCTCCAAATTCTGCCCTTCTCGTGGTTTTTCATTAGAGAATCTTTCTATAAAACTACCTTCTTCAGGGATAAAATCTACAGAATAAACTTGATCCGGTCTAATTAATGATGTTTTCAATAAATTTGTTGAATGAGAAACCACAAATATTTGAGAATTTAATGAATTAGTCATAAAATACTTTATTAGTAATTCTTCTAGGAAGTTATGAAATCCGCTGCTAAATTCATCTATAATTAACATTCCTCCATTTTTTATTACATGAAAAAAAGAAGGTAATAAATGAAGTAAGTTTTGATTTCCAAGTGATTCTAAAATATACGGTATTGGTTCATTAATTCCTTTTCTTTTAAAAAACACATATTCTTCTGATGTTTCAATTTTAATTTGATTTCCAACACTTTCTTTAGCATACTCAACTAATTGATCAAAATTATAATTATTAAAAAATGTATTAATATCATCTACTCCGTTATCGTTTAGATAATCTTCTAGTAATAATTTTTGTTTACCCGGATTAAAAATTGTTCTTTTATAATCGTCAAGGAAAACGGAATTTAATAAGTAATCAAACCATTTTTTTAAAATGTCATGACCACGGAACTTAGTGTTAAAATATATCTCTCTTAATAATAGGCTGTTTGGATCGATTTCAGTGAAAAGTTTATTTTCTGTAATATATGATTCTCCAGTATCATATAGCCTGTTTAGTTTAAGATTATCATCTATGAATAATTTTTCTATATAACCTTTTTGTTTTATATTATATTCTATATAATATTTTATCTGATGTTGTTCTATTAGAAAATCATATTCCAGGGTAATATTTTTATCGCTGGAAAATAGGCATCTTTCACTACTAAGATTTATTATTTTTTCAGCGAATAATAATTGTAGTAATAATCTAAGTCCACGAAGTATATTAGTTTTTCCTGAGGCATTAGGGCCATAAAAGAATAAACCTTTTAGTACATTACCATTTAAGTTAGTTTCCGTTAATATTTTATAATTTGTTTTTTCTACATTAACATTTACTTCATTTTTAAATGAACGATAATTTTTTAGTTTAAAATTAGTAATCATAGTTGCTCTCCTTTCTTTTTAATTATATCACAAAAGTGTAAAAAATATTCATTAAAATATAATAAAAAAGTAATTTTTTTACACTTTGCGATTTAGATTGTTCTTTTATATATTTTTTTATAATATGGAATAATATGGAAATAATAAATACGGTGATGGCATGGAAAGTATTAAATTACCTCTTCGATTTAATATAATAAAAAAATATAGATCAGTATCTTATGTATTTATCGCGAATATTATCAGTTTAGGAGTAGGAGCTGTTTTAAGTTTTCTTATTCCATATATATTGGATATTGATAATTATGGTTATTATAAGCAGTTTACATTGTATTTGTCATATATCGGTTTAATGCATTTTGGTTTTAATGACGGTATTTATTTAGAGTATGGGGGATATGATTATGAGAATCTAGATAAGTTAAAATTTCGGATGTATTTCCGATATCTGTTTTATCAACAGATATTGGTCTTTTTAATATTTATGGTATTTATATTAATGTTTAGTAGAGATATTAATAGTATTTTTATCTATTTATTTGTTTGTTTAAATATGGTTTTGTTAAATTTTGTAAAATTTTTTAGTTTTATCTGTCAAATCACGAGGGATTATTTGTTTTATAGTATAGAGGTAGTAATAGAGAAAACCGGATTGATAATTCCGATTGTTTTGATGTTTTTGTTTTCGATTAAAGTATTTCAATATGTGGTAATATCACAGACATTAGTTAATTTGTTGGTCTGTGTAATATGTTTTCTTAAATATAAAGAATTGATTTACGGGAATAAAGAAAGAATCGGGTTATCTGAAATTAAAAAGATTTTAACATTAGGTTTTAGCCTAATGTTAGGAAATTTCATTATTATTTTAATATTTAATATCGATCGTTTTATGATTGATATGTTACTACCTATTAAAGATTTTTCAATTTATAGTTTAGCCGTGCAGTTATTAAGTGTCATATTGGTTTTTAGTACAAGTATTTCGATGCTCGTTTATCCGTACTTAAAAAGAAGAAATATCGGTACATATAAAGAACAATATGATAAACTAACTGAAATCTTTTTAGTTTTAACTGTTATTGCATTGGGATTGTTTTTCCCTATTAAGTACTTAATCGCATTATGGTTACCTCATTATCATGACAGTATAAAGATTTTTATGGTATTATTACCAAGTGTAATCTTAAGAGGAGAGATTGATGTCGTTTTTAACAATTTATTTAAATCTTTAAAAAAACAACAGGTTTACCTAATAATTTCCCTTATAATTCTATTGTTGTCAATTTTCCTAAACATTCTTTTCTATCGAATAAAGCCCTCTGTACTTTCCTTTAGTTATGCTACTACAATTGCTGTAATTTGTTGGTATATACTGTCAGATGTGTATTTAATGAGGTATTTTAAGACATATCATTTAAAAAAATATATTATAATTATAATTTTCTTAAATATTTATATTTTTACGACAAATTACAGCAATCTCCTCATAGGTTTTGTGATATATTTCATTTTGTCGATAATTTACGTAATAAATAGTATTTTCAAATACAAATTTACTTTTCTAGGATAAAGTGATATTATTTATCTAAAATATAACTTTTTTAGTAAATTATGAAAATATCGACTTTTTTATAAAAACTAGTATTAAAAAGTCGTAATTTATGTTAAAATAGTTTTATGAAAATTTAATAATTGTAAATTTTCTTATGTGGTAAGAAAATATGTTATGTATATAACTTAAATTATAATATATAAACTATTTGACTTAAATAAAAATATGGGAAGGAATTACATAATTCTTTCTTATTTAATATATGAAAAACCCCTAAAGATTTTTTAGGGGTTTTTATAATAATAACTAGGAGATGTATTATGGTGAGAAGACTTAATTCGAGATTAATATGTTTATTTATTGTTGATACAGCGATTATTTTATTTTCATATATAACATCTTCTTTACTAATCACAAACTTTTACGTGGATAATGGTGACATTACCCAGGTATTTGTAAACTTATACTGGATTTTACCCGTGTATGTTTTTTCGTTTGTGATTTTTAGTTTATATAAAAGCTTATGGCGTTATGCAAGTGTTGAGGAAGCGGTTAATGTTTTATTATCAATATTGCTTTCCTTTGCGATTATTGAAACTGTTAATTTAATATTTAAAAAGCATATTCAAGTCAATCACTTGATAATATCAAATCTTATCGTCTTTTTAGGATTAGTAGGATTACGTTATAGTTATCGAACAATTAGGGTTTTTTATGTATATAAAAAGTTTAATCTAGATATATCCAGAACATTGATTATTGGTGCGGGTAATGCCGGATATATGATGATTAAAGAGATAAAAAATAATCCGCGATTAGATAATAAGGTTGTTTGTATTGTTGATGATGATAAACGGAAAAAGGGCAGACATATTCAAGGTATTAAAGTAGTAGGAACTACAGATGATTTGCCTGAAGTTGTAAAGAAATATGAAATAGATGAAATTATTGTCGCGCTACCTAGTGCTTCTCGTTATGAAATACAGAAAGTACTCACTAAATGTGATAAGTTAAACATAAAAACAAAGATTATGCCACCTTTTTATGAGGTAATAAATAAGAAATTTAATGTGAATAAAATCAGAGATGTGCAAATCGAGGATTTATTAGGCAGGGACGAAATAAAGATTGATGATGAAGGCATTAGTGACTTTATTAAAGATGAAGTTGTATTAGTGACCGGTGGAGGAGGTTCTATTGGGTCTGAGTTATGCAGACAGATAGTAAAATATCATCCACAGAAGTTAATTATTCTCGATATATATGAAAATAACGCATATGATATTCAGAATGAGTTATTAATGCATAAAGCAAATATAGATAATTTTCCAGAACTTATAGTCCTTATCGGATCTATAAGGGATGAGAAGAGACTTGATGAAATATTTAGTGTATATAGACCTACGATTATTTTCCACGCAGCAGCTCATAAACATGTACCATTAATGGAAGTAAGTCCTAAAGAAGCAATTAAAAACAATATTTTTGGAACATATAATGTGGCTAAGAAAGCTATGGAGTATAAATCTAAAAAGTTTGTTTTAATCTCTAGTGATAAAGCTGTTAATCCTACTAATATCATGGGAGCTACCAAAAGATTTGCGGAAATGATTATCCAGGCTTTTAATAAAACCTGTGACACACAATATGCAGCAGTGAGATTTGGAAATGTATTGGGCAGTAACGGTTCGGTTATACCGCTTTTTAAGAAACAGATACAGGAAGGTGGTCCTGTTACAGTAACTCATAAAGATATAATCAGATATTTTATGACGATTCCGGAAGCTGTGGAGCTTGTTCTTCAAGCCGGAGCTTTTGCGAACGGTGGAGAAATATTTGTGTTAGACATGGGAGAACCAGTAAAGATTATTGAACTGGCAGAAAAACTAATAAGATTCAGTGGATATGAACCATATAGTGAAATAAACATTGAGATTACTGGACTTAGACCTGGTGAAAAACTATATGAAGAACTTCTTATGGATGAAGAAGGCTTAATAGCAACACGTAATAAGAAAATATTTGTCAGTCATGTTAATGGAATACATATGGATGATATAAATAAACAAATGGAAGAATTAAAAACAATAGTAAAAGAAAATGATGTAATAGTACAAGCTGTGTTTGATAAATTTGTAAGTACATATAAAAAATTAAATAGTTAATAATATAATCTTATTATCTAAAGGTGGCGTTATCATGGTTTATTTAAAAATAAAAAGATTAATGGACATTATTTTATCGTTATTTGGATTAATATTATTAACTCCAATATTTTTAATCATAATAATAGCAATTAAAATAGACTCAAAAGGACCAGTTTTCTTTAAACAAAAAAGAGTAGGGATTCATAAGAGTCATTTTAATATATATAAATTTAGAACAATGAAAATAAATACTCCAAAAGATATTCCTACTCATATGTTAGAAAATCCTGAACAATGGATTACTAAGGTTGGTAAGTTCCTTAGAAAAACATCTCTTGACGAATTACCACAGATAATTAATATCTTTAAAGGGGATATGAGTATTATCGGTCCAAGACCGGCTTTATGGAATCAATATGATCTTATAGAAGAAAGAGACAAATATGGTGCTAATGATATTAGACCTGGGTTAACAGGTTTGGCTCAGATTAGTGGAAGGGATGAATTACCTATCCCAGTTAAGGCAAAACTAGATGGTGATTATGTAAATAAGATTAGCCTCTGGATGGATATAAAATGTTTCATTGGTACTATTTTATCAGTATTAAAGAGGGATGGAGTTGTTGAAGGGGGAACAGGAGCTATTCAAAAAGAATCTGTTAATAAGGAGATTATTGCATGATGAAGAGAATATTAATTACGGGTGCAAATAGTTATATAGGAACCAGTGTAGAAAAATGGTTAAGTAAATTTCCAGAAAAATTTTTTATTAATACTATAGATATGCGTGATGAAAAATGGAAAGAAAATGATTTCTCAAGCTATGATGTAGTTTTTCATGTAGCAGGGATTGCTCATGTTTCAACTAATCCTAAGCTGAAAGATTTATACTATAAAGTAAATCGAGATTTAGCTATAGAAACAGCAATCAAAGCACGAGATGAGGGTGTCAAACAGTTTATTTTTATGAGTAGTATTATTGTATATGGCGACAGTAAAGATGCCAAAGGAATAATTACGAAAGACACTGTACCTGTACCTAGTAATTTTTATGGAGATAGTAAACTTAAAGCTGAAGAAGGAATTAGAACATTAGAATCTGATTATTTTAAGGTGGTTATTTTAAGACCACCTATGATTTATGGAAAAGGTTCAAAAGGAAATTACCCTAAATTAGCTAAGTTAGCTAAAAAATTACCTATATTTCCTGATATAGACAATCAACGAAGTATGCTTTATATAGATAATCTTTGTGAATTTGTTAGATTAATGATAGAAAACGAAGAGAATGGTATATTCTTTCCACAAAACAAAGAGTATGTTAAGACAAGCGAATTAGTAAAACTTATTGCTGAAGTTCATGGTAAAAAAATAATATTAACTAAGTTATTTAATTTTCCTTTAAAGGTGATAGGAAGATTATTAAGATTGGTAGATAAGGTATTTGGTAATTTAGTATATGATAAACAATTAAGTCAATATAAATTTAATTACCAAATAAGGGACTTAATAGAGTCGATAGCATTAACTGAAAGTGAACAAAGGAGTTTAAGTAATGGTTAATGACAAACGTAAAAAAATATGTCTCATATCATCTTCTGGTGGTCATTACGAACAATTAAAAATGTTAAAACCTCTAGCTGATGATAATGATGTATTTTGGGTAACTGAAAAAACTAAGTTTAAGTCTGAAGCTAATTATTATTTATTACAGACTGGCCTAAAAGATAAACTATTTCCTTTTAAAATGATAATTAATATGTTTAAATCGATGTTAATTTGGTTAAAAGAAAGACCTGATGTAGTAATTACAACAGGAACTATGATTGTATTACCTATGTGTATTTTTGCTAAGATTTTTAGGAAAAAAATAATATATATTGAAACCTTTGCAAGAATATATGATGGTACTAAAGCAGGAAAGTTAATGTACAAATATGCTGATTTATTTATAATACAATGGGAGTCTTTAAAAGAAGTTTATCCAAATGCTGTTTATGGAGGTAGTATATATTGATTTTTGTATGTGTTGGTTCTAGAGAATATCAATTTAATAGACTTTTAAAAAAAATAGATGAATTAATAGAAGAGGGATTGATTACTGAACCTGTATTCGCTCAAATAGGTCAGTCTGATTATTTACCTAAATATTATAAATATAAAAGATTTCTTTCAGTAGATGAATTTAAAAAATGTCAAGAAGAAACTGATATAATAATCTCACATGGTGGTACAGGCGCATTAGTGGGTGCTTTAAAACTTGGAAAAAAGGTAATTGCTGTACCTCGCTTAGCAAAATATGGTGAACATATTGATGATCATCAAATACAAATATCTACAGTTTTAGAGAATGAAGGTTATTTAAAAACAGTATTAGATACAGATCAATTATTTAATGTTATAGAAGAATTAAAAAGTTACCCGATAAGTAGAAAGTTTGAAAATAATTCTCAAGTTTTAAATTTAATTAAAAATTTCATAAGCAATTTATAAGGAGTATAATCTATGATAAAAAGGTTTTGTATAGTTACAAGTAAATATCCAAATTTGTTTGATCCTGCATCTTTAGTATTTGTTCAACAGTTTGCTTGGGCTATCGCTGATTTGGGAATTGAATGTACAGTTATTTGCCCTATTGCCTTTAATATTGAGATAAAAAAGGGTAAGAAATTACCGTATGAGGATAATGAAACTACTCCTAATGGATCTATAATAAAGATTTATTACCCTAGATATTTTGGGTATGGTCAAAGAAATTTATTTTTTTTTAATACAGCAAAGTTAACACTTAAAAATTTTTATAATAGTGTCCAAAAGGTAGTAAACAATTTTAAAGAAAGACCTGATGTAATATACGGTCATTTTATTTCGCCATCTGGAATTACAGCAGCAAAGATAGGTAATATGAATAACATACCATCATTTCTAGCGTATGGAGAAAGTTCACCCTGGTCTATAAAGAACCTAGGAATTAAGACTGTAAAAAAAGAACTCATAAATTTAACTGGAGTAGTATCAGTTTCTACAAAGAATAAATCTGATTTAGTAAATATGGAAATAATTGAAGCTAAGAAAATTGGAATTTTTCCTAACAGTATACGACCATCACATTTTTATCCTAGAGATAAAATGGAATCTAGATTAAGATTCGGTCTACCTAAAGATGTCTTTATAATATCTTTTGTAGGTCATTTTATTACAAGAAAAGGTATTGATAAAGTTATACAAGCATTAAACGATTTAGAAAATGTATATGGTATTTTTGCTGGTAAAGGGCCCATAGTTCCAAGTGGAGATAAAGTACTATATTGTGGTCTGACTCCCCCTATAGATTTACCTTATTTTTACTCTGCATCAGATGTCTTTGTACTTCCAACTAAAAATGAAGGTTGCTGTAATGCAATTATTGAAGCTATGGCTTGTGGTATTCCAATAATATCTTCTGATAAAGAGTTTAATTATGATATTTTAGATAATGAATCTGCTATACTCATAGATCCTGAAAATCAGATGGAAATAAATCAAGCTATTGTAAAAATTAAAGATGATATAGAATTTAAAAAGTCTATTTCAGAAAAGTCTTTCCAAAATTCTAAAAGATTACATAATAATAAAAGGGCTGAAAACATTATTAATTGGATGAATAAATTAATCTAAAGTGCTAAAAGGTAGAAGTTTAAAGAATAATGTTAGAAAGGAGTTAATAAAATTGAAATATAAATTTAAAACGGAAAAAATTATGAATTTAATTTTATTTTTAACTATTTGTGTTATTTTTGCCTTCTCTAACATTAGAATTATTTCTATTATCATGCAAGCTATTTTCTCGATTTTTGTTTATTTAAGAACATTTAAAACAAGAAATTTATCAATGTATTTTTATTGGATGTTTATATTTTTTGTTTGGTTAATATTTAGTACATTTTTTTCAATTAATTTAATTGCCTCGATTAATGACATTATTAATTTAACTCTTAAATTCATTTTTTTGTTGGCACTATCTTTATATATAGACAGTGAAGAGAAGATTATTACTGTTATAAAATATATTATAATTTCTGGATTAATCCTATGTGTTAGAGTTGTTGTATTTTCCCCTTTTGAATTATTTGGAATAAAAAGATTAGGATTTTCATTAGGACTTAATCCTAATACATTGGGTATTTCTTTAGCATATGCTTCAATATGTGTAATGTTTTTGGGGGAAAAACTTAAAAATAAGAGATATTATATTTTTTTACTTCCTTATTTAATTTTAGTTTTGTTATCTGGATCTCGTAAGGCAATCTTAACTATAATATTAAGTATTTTTCTTCTTACCTTTCTGTCAATTAAAGGTAAGAATTTTAAAATAAGTAGAATTATATTTTTGAGTATTATTGTATGTGTATTATTCTATATTACTATGAATGTTCCTTTATTTTATGATGTAGTTGGAAGGAGACTTGAAAATGCAAATTTTTTAAGTAATAATAATGTAGATGGTTCGACGCGAGTGAGATTAAATATGATAAAAGATGGGTGGAATTTGTTTATTCAAAAACCAATAACTGGATTTGGTATGGATAGCTATAGAATTTTAAGCCCATATAGCACATATTCCCATAATAATTATATCGAGTTATTATCATCTACAGGAATTGTTGGATTTTTAATTTATTATTTCTTCATTCTAACAATACTATTTAGGTCTATTAAATTTAAAAAATATAATAAATTATTTAATATAATAATAATATTTATTATTGTTATATTGTTTAATGATTTTATG
>JAWLBU010000068.1:0-11432 GCA_041687555.1 Haloplasmataceae bacterium
TGGGAGACATTGTCTCTTCTTTTGGCATGCTCAAAATTAATAGGTAATATTTTTTATAAAATTTTTATTTTTTACTTGACTTTAGTATAGCTGGCTCCTTTATTTATTCTGTAGTCTTTTTGCCTTGGCAATTACATCATCAATAGTTCCTACTAAATGGAATGCCTCTTCAGGTAAATCATCATGTAATCCATCCAAAATTTCTCTAAATCCACGAACTGTTTCTTTAATCGGTACATAAGAACCAGGTTGCCCTGTAAATGTTTCAGCTACATGGGTATTTTGTGATAGGAACATTTGAACACGTCGTGCTCTATGCACGATTAATTTATCTTCCTCACTTAATTCATCCATTCCCAATATCGCTATAATATCCAGCAGTTCATTATATCTTTGAATAATTTGTTGAACTCTACGAGCAACCTCATAATGCTCCTCGCCGACAATATCAGGAGTTAATGCTCTTGAAGTTGATGCAAGAGGATCTATCGCAGGATATATTCCCATTTGCGTAAGCTTACGGCTTAAGTTTGTCGTAGCATCCAAATGGGCAAATGTCGTTGCCGGTGCCGGGTCAGTATAATCGTCGGCAGGGACATATACCGCCTGTATGGAAGTAATTGACCCGTTCTTAGTCGATGTAATTCGTTCCTGTAATTGTCCCATTTCCGTTGCCAGAGTAGGCTGATAACCTACTGCGGATGGCATACGACCTAGCAAAGCGGATACTTCCGAACCAGCCTGTACAAACCGGAAAATATTATCCATAAAGAATAGAACATCCTGGTGTTCCACATCACGGAAATATTCGGCAATTGTTAATCCGGTCAAGCCGACACGTAAACGTGCTCCGGGTGGTTCATTCATTTGGCCAAAGACCATTGAAGTTTTGCTAATAACTCCGGATTCAGTCATTTCATGATATAAATCATTACCCTCACGGGTTCTTTCTCCAACACCTGCAAAAACCGATATGCCACCATGTTCTTGAGCGACATTATGAATTAATTCCTGTATTAAAACCGTTTTTCCCACTCCGGCTCCGCCAAATAAACCGACCTTACCGCCTTTTATATATGGAGCCAGTAAATCTATCGCTTTAATTCCTGTTTCCAGAATTTCTTCTCGTGTAGATAATTCTTCAAAACTTGGTGATTCACGATGAATTGGATTATATATAGTATCTTTAGGTAAATCTCCTTTACCATCAATCGGTTGCCCTAGAACATTAAACAACCGACCTAAAACACAATTACCGATTGGTGCCGTAATAGGTCTACCGGTATCGATTACCTCCATACCCCTTACTAAACCATCGGTTGAATCCATCGCCACACAGCGGACTTCATTATCACCGATATGAAGTTCAACTTCTAGTGTTAAGTCGATTGGCACACCTTCATTTTTTTCAGCAGGTATTTCTATTTTTAATGCATTATATATCTTAGGTAATTCACTCTTGTTAAACATGACGTCAACAACAGGACCCATTACCTGAATTACTTTACCTTTATTCATATAGGTTCCTCCTCTACTTGTAGAGTTACTTTAATGCGGCCGCACCACTCACAATTTCCGTTAATTCTTGAGTTATTGATGCTTGACGAGCACGATTATAGTGTAATGTTAGAGTATCAACTATTTCCTTTGCATTATCCGTGGCATTTTTCATTGCCGTCATTCGTGAAGCGTGTTCGCTGGCTTTAGCCTCTAAAATAAAGCCATAAATGACATTTTGGATATAAATAGGCATAAGTACATTTAGTACCTGTTGCGGTGAAGGTTCGAAATCATACAGTATATCCTTATATTCACCATCAATTTTATCCACAGGTAAAATCCGTTCAGAAATAATATCCTGCCTGATTGTATTTACATATTTATTATAATAAACTACTATTTCATCTATTTCTTCCATAATATACATATCAATCATTTTTTGAATCAACTCAATAATATCGATAAACTGAACATCATCACGGATATTTATAACTTTAGTATTGATTAAATTATAATCCTTCGATTTAAAGTAACAAAAGCCCTTATTGCCTAATACGCCTATTGCAAAATTATTTATCGAATGTTTTTCTTTTACATCATTTACAAATTGCCTTAACAAATTATTATTGTAACCTCCCGCTAAACCTTTATCAGAGGTAATAATCAGATAACCTGTTTTCTTAATTTCCCGTTTTTCTAACATTTTATGGTTGATATCAACATTGGTATTTAAGATTTGGGCAATTGTATTTTTTACACTATTCATAAACGGTCGATAATCACGCATTGTTTTTTCCGCATGTCGTAATTTTGAAGCAGATACCATGTTCATTGCCTTTGTAATATGAGACATCTTTTTCGTAGCTTCAATCTTACTTTTAATATCTCGGGCTGATCCGCCAGCCATATACTTCACCATCCTTTATTATGGTGTAATTATCTTATAAATTGTTTTTTAAATTCGTTCAGCAAAGAATCTAATTTTTCCGAATCCGGTAATTGTTTAGTTTCTCTAATTTCCTTTAGTATCTCTTGACCAAGCTCATCTCTATCTAAATAATTATATAATTCTTTTTCAAATTTTCTCACGTCTTTAACATCAACACTATCTAAGAATCCTTTAGTTAAAGCATATAAAATACAAGTTTGTTTTTCAACGGGGATTATTTCATGTAATCCTTGCTTTAATACTTCAATAGTTCTTTCACCACGGTTTAATTTGGCTTTTGTGGACGGATCCAAATCAGAACCAAACTGCGTAAAAGCTTCTAATTCACGGTATGTTGCCAAGTCAAGCCGCAATGAACCGGATACTTTTTTTATCGCGTTAATTTGGGCTGCCCCACCTACACGTGAAACTGATAGTCCTGGGTTTATGGCTGGTCTGACACCGGAATAAAACAGATTTGATTGCAAAAAAATTTGTCCGTCAGTTATCGAGATGACATTTGTCGGAATATAAGCCGAGATATCTCCGGCCTGTGTTTCAATAATCGGTAAGGCTGTAATTGATCCTCCGCCCAATTCATCATTTAATTTAGCAGCCCGTTCAAGCAAACGGGAATGTAAATAAAAGACATCTCCGGGATAAGCTTCACGTCCCGGTGGTCTTTGCAGTAACAAAGACAACTCACGATAAGCCATGGCATGTTTGGTTAGATCGTCATAAACAATTAAAACATCTTTACCACTATACATAAATTCTTCTGCCATCGTAACTCCGGCATATGGTGCTAAAAATAACAAAGGAGCCGGGTCTGAAGATGGAGCGGAAACAATTATCGTATAATCCAATGCGCCAAATTTTCTGAATGTTTCCACAACGCTTACGACAGTTGATTCCTTTTGCCCAATGGCTACATAAATACATATACAGTTTTGCCCTTTTTGATTCAGAATCGTATCTACCGCAACTGCGGTTTTACCTGTTTGTCTATCTCCAATGATTAACTCACGTTGACCTCTACCAATAGGTACTAAGGAGTCAATACTCTTTATACCTGTTTGTAATGGTTGGTGTACTGACTTACGGGACATTACACCTGAAGCCTTTTTTTCAACTATTCTTGTCTTCTTATAATTAATCGGACCATTTCCGTCCAGCGGTTGTCCTAAAGGATTGACTACACGACCAATAAGTTCTTCACCAACGGGAACTTCTAAAATTCTTCCGGTACGTTTTACGGTATCTCCTTCTTTGGTTAGTGTCGTATTACCTAATAATATTACACCGACATGTCCCTTCTCCAGGTTTTGCACCATCCCGTACAAATCATTGGGGAAGGTTAGCAATTCACCAGCCATCGCATTATCTAAACCATGTACCAAAGCAATACCATCTCCGACACGGATAACAGTCCCTGTTTCAGATGTATCTATTTTAGACTCATATTTTCTAATCTGTTCTTTAATCAGTGCACTTATCTCTTCTGGTTTAATAGCCAAGTTGTTCACCTACCTTGCTTAAGAATGTTTTAAAATATATGTTTTTAGATTATGTAGTTGATTTTGAATGGTATAATCAATTATTTCATTATCTATAATTAATTGCATTCCACCAATAATAGATGGGTCTATCTCATTTTCAATTTTAATCTTATGTCGATACTTAATAGATAATTTATTTTGTAACGCGTTAATTTGCGTTTCCGATAAAGGAATTGTGGTTTTTGCCAATACTAGTAATACCGTATTATATTCATGATATAATTTCATAAATTCATCAGTGATATATGTTAAATCATTTACGCGATCATTTTCGATTACCACTAATAAAAAATATAATAAAGTATCATTAATTCCTTTAAATACTTTTGTTATTACACCTTTTTTTTCTTCCTTACTTAATTTTGGATGAGATAATAATTTTCCAAATTGTTCTTCTTCTGAAAAAGCATTGGAAACAATTATTAACTCATCCTTAATAATTTCCACATTTTTCTTTTCTAAAGACAAATCAAACAGGGCAATAGCATACTCTTTAGCATTATCTTTACTCATCTACTATTCCCCTATCTCATTAATGAATTTATCAATTAACTGTCGGTTTTTACCATCATCTATTTTTTCTGATAATACTTTTTCAGCAGCGGAAAAAGCAATATCGACTACATGGGATTTTAATTCTTTTTCAACTTTGGCTCTTTCAGACGCAATTTGTTTATTTGCCAGTTCTAGTTTATACTCCGCTTCTCTTTGAGCATCAGAAATAATCTGTTCCTTAGTTTGATTAGCTTGAATACGAGCATTTTCAAGGATCTCTAATGCTTCATTTTTCGCATTTTTGATTTCACTTTCATAAGCTAATTTCATTTCCTCTGCTTCTAAGCGAGCTTTTTTGGCACTTTCTAATTCATTCACAATTATAGAACTGCGTTTGGCCATAAATTCTTCCATTGGTTTCCAGACTAATTTTTTTAAAAAATAAAACAAAATCAATGTGGAAACTACCTGAGTGATGAAGGTTATTGCATTCGGAAATAACCCTCCTTCAACCAAGTCCGCTAACTTTTTACTAAGTTCGTCCATCATTTGCCTCCTTTATGCCAATATGAGGCTTAATCCTCGATATTTTTACTATGCTACAAATATTAAGATTAAAGCAACTACTAATGAATATAAACCGGTTGTTTCTGCAACGGCTTGTCCTAATAACATCATAGTACGAATAGGCCCGGCAGCTTCAGGTTGACGTCCTACGGCTTCAGCACCTTTACCGGCAGCATAACCTTGACCGATAGCTGGTCCAATTCCCGCAATCATTGCAATTCCTGCACCTAAATAAGCATACCCCTTATCAGTTATTTGAGATGCAGCTAAAATTAAGTTTGGTAATAAATCTAACATTTTAAATTCCTCCTAAATATATTATTTTTAATTAGTCGCATTTGAAATAAACACTGAACTTAATAGAATAAAGACAAATGTTTGGATAAATCCAGAGAAAATATCAAAATAAACATGCAATAATGGCACCCCAACCAACGGGGCAAACATTTCACCAATGCCACCCAGATTCGTATTAAACACTGATGTTAATAAGGCATTAAAACCTAATCCTATACCGGTATAAACCAGCGTCATAATAATTGCACCACTTAAAATATTACCAAACAAACGAATTGATAATGTAAATGGTACAGCTACTTCCCCAATAATATTTATCGGAGTCAATAAAACAGGCTTAAACAAACCGGTCAAATGTCCCCAGCCGTTATACTTGATTCCATAATACCGAACAAGTAAAAATGTTGTTAAACCAAATGTTAATGTTACGGATAAATTAGCAGTTGGGGGAGGGGTAAAACCCAATAAACCAAAGACATTGGCGGTAAATAAATATATTGCCAGATAACCGATATAAGGCGCCAGAGACTTCATTTTATCCCCAGCCATTCCGATTGTAAAATTATTTATTGTTGTTACCAATATTTCCACTAATAATAATATTCCCTTTGGTTTTTCCAAAGGATCTGCTTTCCTGATTTTTCTGTTTATCATTATCATAATAGTCATTAAAAAAACAACTATAATGATTATAGAAATAACATGTGGAACTAGCACAATGTTTGTTCCTTTTAATTCAAATGCTTTATTATCCACATCATATTCGAAGAGAAAATTAATTAGAAAGCCAAGTAATGTAATCAACAAAAAAAATCCTAATATGATTATAATGATTGAAAATAAAACCCTCGATTTCCTATTATATTCTATATCAAAATTAGCACTTTCCGACAAGATTTTGCCTCCTTCCTATTCCTTCCTTTTTAGCCATAAACTAAGGTATAATGCAATACGAGCGGTCAAAAAACCAGCAGCAACTACATAGGGATTTAATTTGCCAGATTGAAAACTTACATATAATACAAAGCCATAAATAATAAATCTTACTATGTAATTAGATGATGAACTCGCAAAAGCCTTCCTAAAATTGCTTGTGGAATTCATTACATTATTTTTCAATAAATTAAAAGCAAATAGGTTAGTCATTGACCCGAACAAAAAACTTAGCGATAACTTATACCATAAATTTTCAGGAAAGAAGACCAGAGATATTATCAGTAATAAAAGACACATGATAAGTATTATTAGCCATGATATTCTAATAACCTTATGATACAATGTATAAAATTCTAAATTTTCATCCATGCATTAACACCCTTTATTTTTTTCTGCTTGAATCTTTAAATAAATTTCGATATGCCGCGGCAATTCCTAAGAAAGGAAATAAAAGTACAAACAGTGGAGTTGTGTGTATTTTTTGATCAAGTTTATAACCAAAGAAAACACCTAAAAAAGTCAATATTAAAATAGTTAGGATGAATGAGACAATCATTTGATAATCATTAGCGATTTCCTTCATCTTATAATTTTCCTTTTCAGGTTGTTTCTCTAAATATTTCTTACTTAATTCTTCAAATGTGTATTTTGCTTTATTTTTGTCATCATCGTTCATGGTTTCACCATATTATTTGGTTCCGAATATCCTATCCCCGCAATCACCCAAACCTGGTATTATATATCCATTTTTATTTAGTTTCTCATCAAGAGCGGCAATGTATAAAGGAACATCTGGATGGGATTTTCTTAAAACAGCAACACCCTCCGGAGCAGCAACTAAACAAACAAACTTAATATTTTTTGCCCCACGTTTTTTGACGATATCAATAGCGCTAACTGCACTTCCACCCGTTGCTAACATAGGGTCGACTATTATTACTAGACGTTCTTCAATCTTATTTGGAAATTTCGCAAAATATTCAACCGGTTTTAATGTTTCTTCATCACGATATAAACCTATATGACCGACGCGAGCGGATGGAAGCATCTGTAGTATTCCATCTACCATACCCAGTCCGGCTCTTAAAATAGGACATACGCATAACTTTTCACCGGCTAATTGTTTTGCTTTAGTAGGAGCTACAGGTGTCTCAATATCAATTTCTTCTAATTCTAAATCACGGGTTATTTCATAAACCATTAATCCGCCAATTTCATTAACAATTTTCCGAAACTCGTTTGTACCTGTTTCTTTTTTTCGTATTTGTGTTAATTTATGGGTTATTAATGGATGGTCTATGACCGTTATCATTGGATCGTTTATTATATTGTACATTGAAATATCTCCTTTCATTTGACAACATTTTTATTTTATCAAATTATCACTTAAATTGCCATATTTTTGGTGTTTTTTCTAAAATTTAAATGTTGGATATAACGGATATCTTTCAACTAATTTTTTAACACGATATTTTTGTCTTTCTATGTTATTGTTTTCTTCTTTATTCTTTAATGTTTCACAAATAATATCCGCAATTTCTTCCATATCGGCTAAAGTGAAACCTCTGGTTGTCAACGCAGGTGTTCCTAACCGGATACCGCTTGTGACGAATGGTTTTTCATTGTCAAACGGAATCATGTTTTTATTAGTCGTTATCCCTACTTCATCTAGTAAATGCTCAGCTTCTTTTCCGGTTACATTATAACTGGACTTAACATCAACTAAAATCATATGATTATCCGTTCCGCCTGAGACAATTCTAAATCCCCGTTGTTTTAAGGATTCGGCTAATTTATGAGCGTTGTTTTTCACATTCGTCATATATTCCTTATATTCAGGCTGTAAAGCTTCATAAAAGCTCACTGCTTTGGCAGCTATAACATGCATTAAAGGACCTCCCTGCATACCTGGGAATACCGTTTTATCTAAATCTTTCGCATATTTTTCTTTGGATATGACGATTCCTCCGCGCGGACCCCTTAAAGTCTTATGTGTTGTTGAGGTAACGAAATCAGCGTAAGGGACAGGACTCATATGAAGACCCGCGGCTACCAAACCGGCAATATGAGCCATATCAACCATAAAATAAGCCCCCACCAGATCAGCTATTTCACGAAACTTTTTAAAATTAATTTCTCGCGGATAAGCGCTTGCTCCGGCTACGATTAGTTTAGGCTTAGTCTCTAAAGCAATCTCTTTGACATTCTCATAATCAATTGTTTCTGTTTCTTTGGAAACACCGTAACTGACAAATTTATAACTTTTCCCCGAAAAGTTTAACGGATGTCCGTGTGTCAAATGACCGCCATGTGCTAAATCCATGCCAAGCACGGTATCACCATGCTCTAGGACAGTCATATAAGCAGCCATATTTGCCTGCGAACCGGAATGTGGCTGGACATTTACATGTTCCGCATCGAATAATTTTTTTAATCGCTCTTTTGCGATATCCTCGATGACATCGACATTGACACATCCGCCATAATAACGCTTATTAGGATATCCTTCCGCATACTTGTTTGTCAGAATGGACCCTTGTGCCTCTAATACCGCTTCTGACACAAAATTTTCAGAAGCAATCATTTCCAGATTATTTCTTTGTCTTTCCAACTCTTTCTTCAAACTTGCAAAAATAACAGAATCTTTTTCCTCTAAATAACTCATACATTTCCCTCCAATTATTATTTTGAATTCTCATAATCACTTATCTTATTAATCCTTCTTTCGTGTTTACCTCCTACAAAATCAGTGTCCAACCAAATCTTAACGATTTCTTTCGCTATTTCCGGACCGATAACCCTTCCTCCCAAACATAAAACATTGGTGTTATTATGCTCCCTTGTCAATCTTGCCGAATAAATGTTTTCAACAAGCGCCGCCCTCACACCACGTACTTTATTACTAGCGATACACATACCAATACCTGTGCCACATATCAATATCCCCCTATCGTATTTACCCTGTGCCACATTCTCACTTACCGTAATCGCATAATCTGAGTAATCACAGCTTACGGCCTCATCCGTACCGAAATCCTTGTATTCAATATGTAATTCCTCCAACAATTGGATTATCAATTTTTTTAAATCATAACCAGCATGATCGCTACCTAGAGCAACCTTCATTTAATTTCACCTCTATATTTATTATCGTTGTAATTATACCATATTAAACGTTATTTATTAACTATTTATCCAAATTTTGCTACTAAAAGAAAATAACGGCGAAAAAAGTAAAATTAAAATAGATTATGTCAACACACATAATCTATTAATTTATCTATTTAATTAATCAATTTTCAGTTAATTAAATCAATCTTTTAAAAAACATGATATAAAATCATTACTTATTTCCATAAGTCTGGAGAAATCTTTGACCAATCCGTCACTATATTTATCATTTATTTTCTTAAATACCGGTTTTCTAAATATTTTCCTTGGATAATCAAGAAAAATCATTACATCTTTATTAATCGATATATCAAAATTAAGATGATAATAAATTAATAATAAGGCTTTTAAATTTATAAACAGATTATCAGGAAAATGAGCATCACCATAAAAATGATAATTCTTAAAACCTAAATCCCTAATTAACTCACTGTAGCCCAACAAGGGTTTTTTATTATGAAGTATTTGTCCTTTATAATAGGTCTTATTCACACGTGGTAATAAAATTATCAAGCCCTTATATTTTTTAACTATCCGATTTCGATACGACAATATATACACTTCCGTATCATAAATCTCATATTCAAATTTTTCGTTTTTAACATGTAAAACATGATTTACCTTTATTTGACTGTCATAATCAAATATTTTTATATCAAGGAGATTTCCTTGAAAAGATAAGTTATCAGCTTTTTTATACATTACGTTTTCATTAAAATTCTTTATTAATTTAGGAATATAGTTTTGATAATATAAATTATCATACCGTTTTCCGATCTTAATTTCAATGAAATACAATATACCCATATATATAAAAATACTATTAAGGATGATTAATGATTGCCCCCACTCATTCTCAATTAATAACTTACTTAAAGTTATTACTACTAAACAAATAAAAAAGGCAGTTAAATGAAAAAAGTAACGGTATCTCCTATACCTGTCAAGTAATTGATAATTCACCTTCATATTATCACCTATATTATTATATTTTTAAACTTCATGTAGGTGATAATAATGAGTCGGCAGAAAAAAAATACATCCAATTGATGTATTCTCACTACTTATCAGTATTTTTTAATTCATTATATTTTTTCAATAGGTCGATAACTTCCTTTTGCGAAATGTTGGTATAGCCTAATTCGGCTAATGATTTTTTCAGAACGTCCAAATCAATATCATCATTTTTCTTCACAGTGTTTACAAACTTTTCATATTTGTCTTTATATTCGGAAAAATCTAAATTAGGTTCTTCAAACACTTCATTTAATAAAGCCTCTCGGCATTTATCAATATCCTGATTAAACCGAGGATCATCAAAATCAATCAATAAATACTTCTTTCCTATATAGCTGAGGATGGATTTATATGATTCCTCTTTTGTGATATTTTCCATAAATATCGCAAATGATTCGATTAAATCCTCATCAAATTTAACTAAGCTTTGAAAATATTCGACTATTTTTAAAAGTTCAATTTTTTTATTGTGTTCGATATTAAATAAATTATCAATGCTATCCTTGGTCGATTTTACAATTGACATCCGTTTTTTAATATTTTTTGCCGTTCTGGTAAAGGCTTCATCATATAGCTCATCCCGTGATTTACAATCAAATAAAAAAAGGATATTATCAAGGTATTTTTGGGGAATTTTTGGTTCCTCAAATGTTTCATCCAGATAATTGTTTAAATACTGTCTTGAAATACCAAGATAATCAGCGAGTTCCTGTTGTGTTATTCCAATTTTTTTGATTATTTCTCGAAAGTTGCTTCCCATGCAACCACCTACTCACAATGTAATACTATTTACACTTATTATATCAATATTAAGATTAATGTCAATTACATGACATGGAAAATCATCCTATTATCTACTTATATTATATTGTAGTTGAATCATAATATAATATATATGGTAAATTTTAACATAATTTACTTTCTTTTACATTTTTTTTAATTGTTGTTTTGTATGATTCATG
>JAWLBU010000069.1:0-11272 GCA_041687555.1 Haloplasmataceae bacterium
TAAAAATTATAAAAGCTTATGAGAAAATGGCAGGAGTTTTTATAATTATATTGAATAATGTATATAGCATGGGAAATATGCAAAATAATGTAAAAGAATTAATGATGGAAGTCTTTATTATTATAAATCCATAATCAATTTTCATTTTTTTTGTTACTGTAGCGTTTTAAACAGATTGATTGTAAAGGAACCATCAATTCTAGATAAAATGGTGGTGATTATGTGATATTAGATTCTAAAGCTGATATTTTATACTTAATAATGGGGACGAATCCTTTTCCTAATTTGATTTCTGCAATTACAAGAGTAAAGCCAGAGGGAAATATAGTTTGTATATGTACTGATAGTACAAAAGATAAGCCCTATAATCGTTTCAAAAAAGTAGTACAAAGTAAGATAAAAAGTATAAAAATTGAATACATAATTGTAGATGGGTTTAATAGAAATTCAATAAATGAAAAAATAGCAAAGGATCTGGAATTAAGAATAAACATGGTTAATCATGAATTATTTATAGAATTAAATTATACCGGTGGTACAAAAATAATGGCTTCTGCTGCATACGATACATTCTGTAATTATGAGTACAGTAAGTATGAATTTAAGCCCAATATTATCCTCTCGCATATAGATCCAGAGAGAGAAAGGCTGTATTACGAGTTTAAAAAATCTAATGAGGATATTTTTAAAAAAGATTCAATAGCCCTCAAAGGCATCAATACAGATTATAAATATACTGTACTTGATATCATAAATACATATAATATTGATTTAAGTAATGAAGAAAAATTAACTAAAGAGGTAAAAAGAAAAGATATAGTAACTGAAATAGCAAGGTTATTTTGTAATATTGATAAGAATACGTATCATAAGCATATAGAATTTGTAAGAGAGATTAATAATATTTTTAATGATATAAAAAATAACAATAAAAGAATGATGTCAGATCAGCAAATTTTTAAGTTTAGAATGAACAGTTTGTTAGAAAAAATGCCATTACCTTTAAAATATAAAAATTGTGATGATTTTGGGTTCCAAAATGATAAAGAATTATATGATTATTTCAAAAATACAAAATGGCTGGAAGAATATATATTCAGCATTTTTCTGGAATTGAAAGAAGAAGGGATAATAGATGATGTAATTGGAAACTATGAAAAAATAAATCGTAATGGAAATGTGGTATCCGATGAAAATGTTTTTGAAGTTGATGTTGTAGCATATAAAAAGTATAAATTGTATGCAGTATCAATAACATCTTCCAGCAAAAAAGATAATGTATGGGGCAAATTATTCGAAATCAAGCAAAGGGCAAAAGACCTGGCCGGGGATGAAGCTGGTATGTGTTATATAAATTTATGTTGGGACACTGATTTTTTGAAAAATGAGGTCAAAAATATATGGGATAATGTTGAACCTAAAAATTTATTGATCATTGGAGCTAAAGATTTTGGAAATATTAAAGAAAAGTTGAGAAGTTGGATTATTGGGGAGTGAATTATTGATGGATAAAGCAAAATATATTGTATCCTTGATTGGGACAAACCCACTGCCTGCTTTTTTAACGATATTAAAGAACTATGATGTTGATTCAAAAGTTTTTCTTATCTATACTTCAAATAGTAAAAATAATATTGGTACAGAAAATGTAGCGAAAAATCTCGAGCTAGTTTTAAAAGAAAAAATAAAAGATATAGATATTAATCTTACAGAATGTGATAAAAGTGATATAAAAGTTATAGATAGTACAATAGAACAACTCTATTCACACATATCCACTGATTTAAAATCAAAACTGATATTAGATTATAGCAGTGGTACAAAAGCCATGTCGGTAATATTTTGTAACAGATTTCTCAAAAAAAATTTAGAAGGTTTAGAAGTTGTTATTTCTTATTTAGATGATGAAAGTGAAGATGTAATTGAGGATGGTAAGAGTGTTTTTTCTAGGAGTAGGTATCTTGTTAGAAGTATCTTAGAAGATGTAGATATTGATATACAGGATGTTACTAGAATTCATGGTTATTTTTTTGTGAGAATGCCATGTATAGAAGAATGTGTTACAAGAGGAAGTAAAAAACTTAAGTATACTATATCCAATAAAAAAATAATCTTAAAAAGAAAACTTAATATAGAAAATAAAGAAAATGAAAAAGGAATAAAGATATATGTTGATTCATTAGCTCTTTTAAATGGAAGGTTAATTATTTATTATGAGTCCCAATATAAGAATGAGCAGAAAGATAAATATAAAAAAGAATTGTTTAAAGTTAAGGATATTGCAGAAAAACTCGGCGGAAGTAGGAGCATTATTGCATATAAGTGTGATTGTAATCCTAAAACGGTTGAAGGGTTGAAAAAAGATATAAGAAGAGCATATGAATATGAGATGGAAAAGAGATTGCGCATTATAGGAGTTGAAGAATCATTCACTGATTATATAAACAAAATAAAAGAATTTCATTGAGGAGGTCATATAATGGGGGCTTTAGTTTTGTGGGAGGTATCAAGAAAGCAGAATTATATTTTTTGCAGCAATAAGCTAAAAGAAAACGTAGGCGCATCGATTATAATTGAAAATGCAGTAGAAAAAATGCCATTTCAAATTGACAGAAAATATAGCGAAAATCTCATTTACAATGGCGGAGGAGGCAGCCTTTATAAATTTAATGACAGAAATGAAGCAGAAGAGTTTGTAAAAAAAGTGAGTGCTAAAGTAATAAAAGAGTATCCGGGATTAGAAGTATTTATGGTAATAGAAGAATACGATGATACAACGGATCCTATTATTGAAGTTATTGATAAAGCATATGTAAAATTGGCGCAAAAGAAAAATAGAAGGAAAACCAGTGGAGGTCTGTTATCTTTTGGAATAGAGAGAAAATGTGAAGCTACAGGACAACCTGCAGTATATCCAGATGATGATGAGGGCAGAACAAGATACATAAGTAGAGAGATAAAAGTAAAACAGAAAGCGTCCGATGAACGATCAGAGAAATTTGATAAACTTCTGCCACAAAAAAACGGAGAACCATATAAAAGCATCAGAGAGTTTTCTGAACTGGTAAAAGGTGATAAAAAATATATTGCAGTTGTTCATATAGATGGCAACAGGATGGGAAGGAAATTCTGTGAATTAAAAAAACACTATAGCGATAATCATGAAAAGGATTGCTCAAAAAACAATGCAGAATACCTGGAAAACCTGAAAAGATTTAGCGAAGAGATAAAAAATGCATATGAAGATGCTTTTAGGTATATGACTGGGAAAGTACTAGAACGTGAAGATGATTTAAAAGATGATACTCTTATAAAAGAAAATAAATTCCCTGTGATACCTTTAATAGTAGCGGGAGATGATGTCACTTATATAACAAATGGAAAGATTGGAATAGAGACAGCTCGAATATTTATTGAGTATTTGAATACAAGAGAGATATGTTTATACGGGGACATAAAAATAAATCTAAATGCTTGTGCAGGTGTAGCGATAGTAAGGTATAACTATCCATTTTTCAAAGCTTATGAACTTGCAGAGGATTTATGCAGTAATGCTAAAAAAAGATTATCTAAAGATTATGGAGATAATGGAAAAGATTTTTCATTGATTGATTGGCATATTGAACAGGGCGATTTGATGGGTAGTATAGAGGTTATCAGAAAAAATAACTACACATCTGAGGATAATAAGAAATTATATATGAGGCCTATATATATCAACAATACAAAAAAGTGGAATAATTATAGCAATTTTAAAAGAGCTTGGTATTATATTTCTGAAATGAAAATTGACGAGAAGGGCATAGCCAGGAATAAGTTGAAAGGCTTGCTTAGAGTATTGAGAATGGGTGAGAAAAGTACTGAAATTTTTTTGAAATCCAACAGAATTGAAAATTATTTTCCACCATTGGAAGGTGCAAAAGGCGACTATTGTTTTGATGAAGATAATTGTATGTATTATGATGCTTTGGAAGTCATGGATTTATTTATCAATTTAAGTAAAACGGAGGTGAGATAATGAACCATTACAAAATTGAAATGGAATTATTATCAGAAGCAATTTTCGGTAGCGGATATTCCGTTCCTGGCTCTGTTGATTTAGAAGTAGTTTTTGATGATTATGGTTTACCTTATATGAAGGCTAAAACATTCAAGGGAAATTTGAGAGAGCATATAGAGGAAAATGTAAATATATTAAAAAATTATTTTGGTAAAGATTTTACCAATGAATTAAATAGATTATTAGGTTCAGAAAATAGCGGGACTACTGCATGGGAGAACATAAAAATTTCTGATTGTTGCATAGAGGAAAATATCAGGAATTTTTTTGTACTTGCTATAGAAAATGGGCATGTAGATGCAAGAGAAATTAGAGAAGCATTTACAGATACAAGAAGCTTTACTTCCATAGATGATGAAGATGGCTCATACAAAAAAGGGTCTCTTAGGCAGATAAGGGTTATAAGAAAAGGATTGAAATTATATTTTGATATTTACTGCGAAAGAGATTTAACTAATACAGAATTGGGTTTATTAGCTGTAGGGATAAGTTCAACAAGGCATATAGGAAGCATGAGAACAAGAGGAAAAGGCGAAGTTAGACTAAGATTGTTGGTAAATGAAAATGGGAGATGGATTGATAAGACGGATCATTATATAGACAACATATTGAAAGAGGTGAAAAGGAGTGAATAAATATATAACTTATATCTTAGAAGCTTTAGAAGATATAAAGCTTGCAAAGACAGTTGTTCAGATAGATTCGGAAGAATCCATGGATTATATTACAGGTTCCTCAATAAGAGGTGCATACATATATAAATATATGGTGAAGAACATGGTTTCAGATATAAATACCGGAGAACATAGGGACAAGCTTTTAAAAGGCGGTATCAAGTTTATGAATGCCTATCCTGTTTATGAAGATAAAAGGACTATGCCATTTCCTAAATGTTATTTTGCACCGAAACAAGAAATAAGAAACTTTGATAATACAAATACATTGAAACTAAGATTAGGAATTGACAGAAAACTTGATGAAGGTTATGAAAAGATACGGATGCCGGAGTTTGTAGGGTTTGATGATAACGATTATCAAGTGGTTAATATTAAGAAGAAAGCTAATTTGCATATTAACAAAAGTGGTGAAAAGAATATATTATTCAGATATGATGCTATAAAAAGAGGACAAAAATTTAAAGGCATAATAAAAGCTGAGAAACAGGAATATGTAGAAGAAATTATAGAATTGTTGTCTGACGATATTGTGTACATAGGAGGTTCGAAAGGCAGCGGATATGGGAAATGTCGTATATATGATATGCAAATTGAAGAAATAAATCCAGAATGTGAGCAATTTGAAAATATGTATGACTTCGACAATGAATTATATCTATTGGCTTTATCTGATATCATTTATAGAACGGACTTAGGAGAGTATAAAAACTATATAGAGCCGGATTTTATAAAAAAATCAATGAACCTTTCAAAAGTTGAATATGTTGATAGTTGTATAGAAACCAAAAGGGTCACTTCTTTTAATAATAAATGGAATTGCAGTACTCCTCAAATAGTAGCTATAAAAGCTGGAAGTGTATTCAAGTACAGGTTTGAAGGTGAAATAAGTAGCGAGAGTCTAATTTGTTTTATGGATAAAGGTATTGGAGAAAGGAAAGCTGAAGGATTTGGAAGATTTGTTATATTGAGCTCATTAAAAGACGCATATTTACATAAAGATGATCGGATAAATGGAGATTCTTATGACTTTGATCCTGTGATGGAAAAAATCACACCGGAAGATAGAGAACAGATAATATCTATTATAAATAGAGTATATGAGCAAAGAGTTAATGCAAAAATAAATGAATACGTATTAGAAATGTATAAATCTATAGATCATCCTGATAAAATGGAAAGAAGTCAATGGGGTAATTATTTGGCTATGTTTAAATCTTTGTATTACGAAGAACCTAGTGTGGGCAAGAAAAAATATAAGGACTATATGGATCATCTAAATGCGAAGAAGAGCAAATCCTATAAAGATTTAATAAAGTTAAACTGTGGTGATAAGAAGTTTTATGAGGTATTAAAAGATTTTGTAGAAGCTAGTGATGATGTGGATAAGTTTTATAATATTTGTGAAGCCAAAAGAATCGAAATCAGGAATATAAATTCCTGCATTGACAGCAAATTTGTTTATAGAATCAACATGAAAATTTTGATTGAGCTATGCAGATATCATCTAAGAAAGGAGAGTGAGACTAAATGAAAGATATCAGCATCATTAAAGCAAAAATAAAAAGCATTTCTCCATTACATATTGGAGATGATGATGGAGAAATCCTGATTGACAATAATACTAATATGGCGTATTTGCCTGCAACCGGTGTGGCTGGAAGTTTCCGCGCATATCTAAAGGCAGTAGGAAAAGATTATAAGTCATTATTTGGAGATCAAGATGGAGAAAATAGTATGATGAGCTCTGTTTACATAAGCGATTGTTTTTCTCCTATAGTTGATTTTGAGAGAAGAGATGGTTTGAAAATAGATGGAGCAATGGGAAGCAGTGCAGATGGTTTAAAGCGGGATGTGTTGTTATTAGGAGAGGGTTTGGAATTTGAACTATGTTTTGAAATTCATGCAGAATCAACGAAAAATAAAATGGAATCTTACAAAGATATGATATATATATGTCTAAATGCATTGGATAAAGGTTATATAAGATTTGGAAGTAAAAAAAGCAGCGGACTTGGGAATTTTAGATTATTAAACATAAATGAGATAAATTACGATTTGTGCAAAATAGAAGACTATGAAAATTATTTGAAAAGGAATTATGTTGATTGGGAAGATGTATCAGAGAAAGTAAGGTCAATAAAATTAGAAAGTCCATTCATAACATTAACAATAGAAGGTCAGTTTACTACCCCGTTTATTGTAAAAGCACCTGATAGGTTTGAGATAGAAGGTCCGGATAATTCAAATTTGAGATCGGGAGATGACTATATAGTACCGGGAACCAGCTTTAAAGGTATATTGAGATCCAGGGTTGAAAAGATAGCTGATTATTATGACATTGTAGGTTTTGCAAAAGAGATGTTTGGAGAAATAGCTGGGGAGAAAGAGAAGCATAGATTAAGCCGGGTAATAGTCAGTGAATCTAAGATAAGAGACTCTGTGGATAGTTTGTATAATCGCATTAGAATAGACAGTTTCACAGGTGGTGTGAGAAAAACAGCATTAATGCAAGATGTTCCGGTGAAAGGTGCTTCAAGATTCAACGTTATGTATAAAAAATCTGGAGATGACAATAAAGATAAATGCTCAGTAGCTTTGTTAGCATTGGCATTAAGAGATTTGGGTATGGAAGATTTAGTTATAGGAGGCAACAGCGGCATAGGAAGAGGAAGGTTTAAAGCCAGTGCTATGGTTATTGAAAAAGACAACTGCACAATAAAAATTGATTTTAATAATAAAAAAATTGAAGGTGAAGAAATATTACAAGAGTGTATTGAGTGTTTAAAGGCATATAGAGGGAGGGAAGCTGATGATGTCAAGTAATAATCTTGTAGAAATAAATGCAGAAAACATCAGCAAAGTTTTTAGAATTGATTTTGAAGATAGTGAGTTTTCAATAAAGAACATTGCAAATAAAGAATTTTTAAAAAAGTTATTATTAAAGCAGGCCATTATATATTACTATGATTCAGTCGTATCTGATTACATCGATAATATTGATATAGATTTGGATAATATGATAGAAGGTAGATTTTTCAATGAAGATACTGAGATCAGAATTTTCAATGATGAAGATGGGCTAAAAGGCAGTATTTTTTCGGAGAAATTGCTTAATGCCGATGGGGAAAATGAATATTTTGATGAAAGATATATTCTATACAATAGAAATAGATTAAAAAACTATGCTACTCATTTAAAAGTGAGGAAATATATAAGTTATGATGAGGACAAGCAGGCATATATATATTATACAAAACCCTGTAAATTGGAATTTGGGGGTGAGGAAAGATGAAACCTATTAAAATAGAAAAAAAACAATTGGGGAAATATGCTGTAGCTCCTTATAATTTCGTCAGTTTTCCGAAAAAATGTCAAGTACGATATAAAAATGTTTCGGAGCTTCCAAAACACAATTCATTTAAAGGTAAAGACGATAATCCTCTTTTAAGCGGATATATAAAATATAGATTAAAAGCAGAAACCCCAATCATAGTGTCTGCAGGTCTTGATAAAGACAAAGTTGCAAAGTTTTTTACCAATGCTGACGGAGCTTATGCGATCCCTGGCAGCACCATAAGGGGTATGGTAAAAACCAATGCATATATTTTAAGTTTTAGCAGTATTGTTGGCAATAAGAATAAGAAAGGTAAATATTCAGAAAGCAATATAGAAGATTCTACTTATTTGTACAGAGAAGTGAAAAGCGATAATTCATTTGGGATTAAGTATACTAACTTATTAGGAATACATACAAAAAAGAGAATTGCACAAAATGTGAAAGCTGGATTTATTGTGAACAAAGAAGGTAAATTTTATATAGAACCTTCAGAGGAGCTTATTGAAGGAAAATCCTATTTCAGGGTTGATGAAATTGAATTAAGAAAAATTGTAAAAAATAAAGATATAAAAGGCGTTTATTTTATGTATGATGAAGAGTTGCTTAAGGAAGAAGAAAAATTGAAATTGCTGAATAAATCGCTTAGTGAAGCCCGACGTGTTAATGATAAAAAGAGAGTTAATAATTTGCTGAAGCAAATTAATGAGATATTGAAAAGATATGAAAATAATGAAAATAATAAAAGTCCAAAACCATATGAACCTTATGTTACAGAAATATCTTTCGAATATGACAAATCTAAAGGTAAAATAACCAGAATTGGTAAAACTGGAATATATAAATATAAAGGTTTTATTTTATCCGGAGGTTTTATTTTAGGAAAGAGAAGCCATTATATTGTTCCTGAATCAAAAAAAGATATTGGGGTAATCAAAATACATGAAAATGTTATAGAGAATTATAAAGATGATTTAATAATCACAAAAAAAGCCAAAAAGACTAGTGAAGGTATAAAAATAGATAATAAATATGAATTTTGGAAATTACCTGAGAATAATGAAAGAAAACCTGTGTTTTACATAAACATTAATAATACGCTGCATTTTGGATTTACACCATATATGAGAGTTTTTTACAGCAAATCGGTATTAGACGGAGTAACATCTGGATGTAAAGATATAGATGGCATAAGCTATGTAGATGCCATGTTTGGATTTTCAAATAAAACAATAAAGAATGAAGAAATAAGTTATAAATCCAGAATCAGCTTTGAAGATGCAGTAGCAATAGAAAATGTTGTGGTAGATGAAGAAAGTTCTATAGATATGCTGCTGGCAGAACCAAAACCTACTAGTTATAATCTATATTTGGTTCAGAAAGATGAAGATAAAAAGGAACTAAGTGTTTATGATGGAAAGTTTAATATAAGAGGTATTAAACAATACTGGCTGAAGGATTATATAGAAGAGCTGGACATAAAGAGTAAAAACATGTCCTTTAAAATTAATCCACTCAAAGAAGGGACATGTTTTGAAGGGAAAATATATTTTAATAATCTGTATGAGGATGAATTAGGATTGTTGCTGTGGTCATTAAAACTTGATGAAGGATGCTATCAAAATGTTGGTCTGGCAAAACCCTATGGCTTTGGTAGAGTAAAAGTTAATGATATAGACTTATATATTGAAGACCTCGATAAAAAATATGGTTCCTTTAATTTTGATTATATGACTGAAGAAGATGCAGATAAATATATAAATTATTATAAAGAATTCTTTTCAAAAGAGAAGCTTAATGGGAAAAACGTAAACGATGAAAAACCTGTTAAAGAATTGATTCATATTAAATCAAAAATTGCAAAAGCAAAAGAAGCAAATAATTATAGATATATGGAAATAAGCATAGAATATAAAATTGATGGAGAAACAAAAAGAGAAAATGAATTTGCTTCTAAAATAGTTTTACCTGATATATTAAATTATGACAATTATCTTAATTCAAAAGGAAATAACATAGGTTCTAATGAGTTGATTTCTAATGAAACTAAAAAGGAACACCATAAGGATAAAGGAAGTATTAAGAAAAAGAGAAACCATAATAATGAATTATATAATACAGAACTTGCAAGGCAACTTGAAAAGTGGAAAGAGCATAATTTCTGATTATTGTTGCTTTGAGTAAATTATGGGGGTGCAAGCATGGGCAATATAATGACACAAATAAAAGAAAAAGCTAAATTTTGGAAGTTCATGGATAGAAGTGACGAAGAAAAAAGAAGGGAAGCGGAAAAATACTATAAAGAAAATATTATGCCTTTGTTAGCAACCATGTTTAGGGAATCAAAATCAGAAGCTCAAGATTGCGAGCATCTGATTTTGACCCTTGGTACTTCTTACGAACCTGTTGTTTTCTCAATATTAGGTCTTGAACCTCAAAATGTACTAATTTTGTATACTCCGGAGACAAGGGACAAGCTGGATGATGTTATTTGCTTTACAAAATTAAAACCCAGTCAATATGAAACAGAGGAAGTAGATTCAACAAACATATTGATTTTGTACGAAAAAATAAAAAATTACTATGAAAAGCATGGAAAACCACAGAATATATATGTTGATTTTACCGGTGGAACAAAAGCCATGTCTGTCGGGTGCGGAATGGCTGCTGCACTGATTGGTGCAAAAGTAGTATATATAGCCAGCAAATATTTAAACGAATTTAGAAAACCGGAACCTGGTACGGAAAGGATATGCTTTATCGATAATCCTTATGAGGTATTCGGAGATATAAAGAGAAAAGAAGCAATAGCCTTATTTAACAAGATGGATTATAAAACTGCATATCATATTTTTTCTGAACTAGATGATACAGTGCCGGGAACAAAAGAATATGAAGCTTTAAAATATTTATCCTTAGCCTATGACCAATGGGATAGTTTGAATATTTCAGAAGCATTGGAAAGTTTGGCTAAGTGTAAAAGTTTAGCAGAAAAAGAGTATGTTATAAATAAGGACTATTTATTGGCAAAACATTTAATGACAATAGAAAAACAAGTAGAATATTTGAAAGTGCTTAATGATATTGATTTAAAAAATAAAAATGGGAATAAGGATTTGCTGTTTAGTAATATTGAGTATCTCATATTTACACTATACCAAAATGCTTTAAGGAGGGAACGACAGGGTAAATATGAAATGG
>JAWLBU010000070.1:0-10354 GCA_041687555.1 Haloplasmataceae bacterium
ATATTATAAGTATAGTTTAAATAAATGTTGATTATTTTATTTGTTTAACTTATAATAATATTTAAGAGGTGTTGATTTATGGAGATACTTAGTAACGAAAATATCATAAAGCTTTTATATTTCTATAATACATGGTGGAAAAATGGAGAGGTTGATCCAAATCTAAATAAACCTAAAAAACGTTTTGCTTTTTATGAAGCTAAAAGAGGTTTTTTACATGAAGATATTAAAAGAGCAATCCTATTAAGTGGAGCAAGAAGAACCGGAAAAACAACAATTATGTATCAAATGATTGATTACTTAATTAAAGAAAAAAAAGAATCTCCTAAGCGGATATTATTTATTTCATTTGATCATCCATTATTAAAAATGTGTACTATGGATAAAGTACTAGAAATTTACCAACAAAATGTATACGAAAAAGATGATTTTTATTGTTTCTTTGATGAAATTCAATATGCTGATGATTGGAATACCTGGATTAAAATATTATATGATACTATGCCAAATATTAGAATTATGGCAACCGGTTCTGCAAGTCCTATACTAAATGATAAGGTACAATCCGAAAGTGGCCTAGGAAGATGGAAAACAATTCTTGTACCCACTTTATCTTTTTATGAGTATTGTGATTTATTAGATATTACTAAACCTGATATTAGAGCTGATATTAAGCCAACGCAAATGTATCAGTTATCAATACCTGAACAAACTGATATATTTATGAAATTAAGTAAATTGCAAACACATTTTTTAAGATATTTACAAGTAGGAGGCTTTCCTGAATTAGCTTTGTCTAAGGATGATATTTATGCTGAAAGAGTCCTCCGAGAAGATATCGTTGATAAGGCTATTAAACGAGATTTACCATCAATTTATGGAATTAGAAATATAAATGACATTGAAAAAATATTTTTATATATCTGTTATAATTCTTCTAATATTATTAATATTGACTCTATTTCGAAAGAGTTAACTGGCGTCTCTCGGCCTACTGTTGAAAAGTATATTTCTCAACTCGAAAGTGCAAATTTAATTTATATAAGTAAGCCTGTTGAATTAGGTGGAAAAAAGGTTTTAAAACAACAGAATAAAATATATATTTCAGATGCGGCAATGAGAAATGCGGTACTGATGAACAGCGATCTAGTGCTTGATCCCGATGAACTAGGTATAATAGCTGAAACTGTTGTTTATAAACATATAAAGGCTTTTTATTATAATAGTCAAGTACAGGTAGGTTATTATCGAGACGGAAGTAGAGGTAAGGAAATTGATATAGTAGTCAAACTTCCAAAAAATAATATTATGATAGAAGTAAAATATCGTGAAAATTCAGATATTAAAGAAAACGATGGAATTGTAGTTATGTCATCATTTAATCAGCCAAACTTAGTAATTACAAAACGTGATAATGATTTTGGATTAATAACATTTGGTGATAAGAGAATCTATAAATTACCTGCGTCTGCGTTTTTATATTTATTAGGACTTGCAGAAAAATCCGGTTATAATAATTATGATATATAGGTAAATCTATTAAGTATAATGTATCGATAAAAATACGAATTTGTTTTGGAGGAGAATATGTTTTATAATGACAAGGAAATAATACTTAAGGATGGTAAGAAATGTTTATTAAGAAGTCCTAAAGTTAAAGATGCTGAAGAAATGTTAGAATATTTAAAAATATGTGCCAGTGAAACGGAGTTTATTTTGCGATATCCTGAGGAATGTACAGACACAGTTGAACAAGAAGAAAAATTTTTACAAGACATCATTAATTCCGAAAATAACCTAATGATTGTAGCAATTGTGGATGATGAAATTGCAGGTAATTGTTCATTACATATTAATAATAGGATGAAAACGCGCCATCGTGGTAGTGTTGCTATTGCTTTAAAGAAAAAATATTGGAATAAAGGTATTGGTACAGCTATGTTTAATGAATTAATTGAATATGCAAAAAAACATGGATGTATCCAATTGGAACTTGAATTTATCGAAGGTAATGATCGAGCAAGAGCATTATATGAAAAGTTTGGATTCTCAATTTTCGCAGAAAGAAAAAGAGCTATTAAACTCAAAGACAATAGGTTCTTAAGTATCTTTTTTATGGTAAAATACTTGGATTAAATTTTTATTTGGGATTGTGAATAATAAGATTTTGCAGGATGCTATTGACTTTACGGAAATGAAAATCCATGATTGTCAATGCAACTTAAAAACAATTAATGTTGGACATTATTCAATTTCATTATCAAATAAGATATATGAAATCTCACTAACTAAATTACTTTTTTGATAACAAAGAAAGAGAAGAGGATTGATTTATATGAGTAAGGAACAAAATAGCGGAATTGGTTTTTTTGAAAAATATTTAACCTTATGGGTCATTGTATGTATGTTTGCAGGGGTATTGATCGGTAAGTTTTTACCTGGAATCCCAGTGTTTTTAGGACGTTTTGAATATGCAAATGTATCAATACCTATGGCGATTTTAATTTGGCTTATGATATATCCGATGATGTTAAAAGTAGATTTTCAAAGTATTAGAAATGTAGGGAAAAATCCTAAGGGGCTTTTTGTTACATGGATAACCAACTGGATGATTAAGCCATTTACTATGTTCGGAATAGCATGGCTGTTTTTCTTTGTAATTTTTAAATCTCTTATTCCGGCAGAATTGGCACAAGACTATCTTGCGGGAGCAATACTTCTTGGCGCGGCACCATGTACAGCGATGGTATTTGTATGGAGTTATTTGACCAAAGGAAACCCAGCTTATACCGTCGTGCAAGTTGCAACAAACGATCTTATAATTCTTATAGCCTTTACGCCTATAGTCGCGTTTCTTCTAGGTGTGGGAGGTGTAGCCATACCGTGGGATACACTTATTCTCTCTGTGGTATTGTTTGTTGTTATTCCCCTTGCTGGTGGTATAATTACCCGAAATTACATCACAAAAAAGCGAGGACTTGATTATTTTGAAAAGAGTTTTATACCGAAATTTGGGAATATCACTACCATAGGTTTATTGTTAACTTTAATAATAATTTTCTCATTCCAGGGAGATGTGATTTTGAATAATCCACTGCACATTGTTTTAATTGCTGTACCATTAATTATTCAAACTTTTCTAATCTTTTTAATTGCCTATCTAACAAGCAAGGCTATTAAACTCCCTCATGATATAGCAGCTCCTGCCGGAATGATTGGTGCCTCAAACTTTTTTGAACTGGCAGTTGCCGTTGCAATTGCCTTGTTTGGTACACAAAGCCCAGCTGCACTTGCTACCATTGTTGGAGTTCTTACAGAAGTGCCTGTTATGTTGATACTTGTAAGAATAGCTAATAATACAAGACACTGGTTTCGAGTAAGATAGTAGGTATGGCTAATGAGTAACAAACTTAAGGTCGCATTTATATGTGTTCATAATTCATGTCGAAGTCAAATAGCTGAAGCACTTGGTAAGCATTTTGCAGGAGATATTTTTCAAAGCTACTCTGCTGGCACAGAAATAAAACCTCAAATTAATCATGATGCTGTACGCATAATGAAGGAACTTTATGATATAGATATGGAGAAAACTCAATATTCAAAGTTGCTTGATGAAATCCCCCCGGTAGATATTGTTATAACTATGGGATGCAATGTGGAATGCCCTTACCTTCCATGCAAACACAGGGAAGATTGGGGACTTGAAGATCCTACAGGCAAAAGTGATGATGAATTTAAAAAAGTAATCTCAGCAATAGAAGTAAAAATAAAAGAGCTTAAAGACAGACTAAAGTCATAATAATTATCAACAAAAAAGGTTGAACTGTGCTTACTGAACTATATAATTTTTTTACTTTCCAATTAAATATCAAAAAAACTGATTACTATGCATACACAATTGAGCACTAAGACATAAATTTTATTAAATTAAACCAAGCATGAAAATTGAAAACGATTAGTTTATACTCTTTAATGAGTATTTCTAATTGCTTTTTTTATGTTTATCATGTGGAAGGTAATGGAATTAAAGATGATTAGTCCATAAAGACAATGCTGTGGGGTATGTAAGCAAGGTATATGAATTATAATTAATTTTTTCTTAATTCTGACGTTATATAAATTAATATATTCATGATATAATAAATATTAAATCATTTATGGTTGAATCTATACTAGAATATTTGAAAAATATTTATATGAAAATTGAAGAAATAGCAATTTTTATCAATCCTCAAAAATAAAAATAGTGTATATTAGATGTAGGTGAGTATATGGATTATAAAGAACATATAGCTAAAGCAATTGATTACATTGAGCAAAACTTAACTAATGAAATTGATTTGACTACATGTGCAAAGATTTGTGGTTATTCTGAATATCATTTTCTACGCGTATTTAAGGAAGTCTCGGGACTTACACCAGCTGATTATATACGAAAAAGACGTTTGAGTGAAATAGCTAAACGAATCAGTTCTTCGGCTGAAAATATCTCGGAAATTGCTTTTATGTATGGATTTAATTCAAAAGAAAATTTCACTCGCGCCTTTAAATCTGAACATCATATTTTGCCTACAGAATATAAATTTGCGCAAAATAGTCTAAAACTATATGAACCTTTATCATTTGAGACAAAACCATTTGGTGTCAAACCGGAAATCATCACCATCCAAAGTTTTTCTCTTACTGCTTTCAAGAGTGATGAGAACTATCCGACTAATTTTTGGAACAAATACAATGCTAAAAAGCTTTCCTCCCGTTTATCCGGCGGAAAGGTTTGCGAGGATTTCGGCGTGAATATTTGGAATCATTCAGAAAACAAGCTAGATTATTTTATTGGGATAAAAACGGAGAATGCGATAGGAGATATTTCGGGAACACTGGAAATAAAGATTACAGGAGGACTTTATGCAGTGTTTCATACACCAAAAACTAATCATGCAAATTTTGTTAATACCATTCATCAAACCTGGGAGTATATTAATTCAGTCTGGTTACCGCAAAGTTGTTATAAAAGAACTGGTAATTATGAATTTGAAAGCTATATTGAAGAAAGCCGTATATTCTCAGAAAAAATCTATATACCTATTGAACTGAAATAACTAATAATTATTTCATATAAAATTATTTTATAATAATGGAGGAATGTTAAAAATGAAAAAATTAAACATTACATGGGAAGGGGTTAATGACACTACGGGTTATCTCTTTTCATTTGCTAAATCGCTGTCAGCGGTAGTGAAAAACAGTCCTTTCAATGAACTATCAGAGGACATAGTGGCAACAAGCGGGTTTGCATTTCGTATGTGGGTTGCCGCCGATCTTTGCCCAAGTGCAACAAGTATCTGGGCTTTTAATCAGCAAAAGCCTTGGGTGGAAAATGCCGGGCTTTCTTGTGATTATATTGACCGGATGTGGGGACAGGATGATATTGAGGAAGAACGCCGCTTAGCTGCTATTGAAATGATTAAAAGGTCAATTAATAATGGCATTGCCGCAATTAGCTGGGATATCGGATTACCTGAATGGGGACTTATTACAGGCTATGATGAAGAAACACAAAAGCTTATTACTCTTTCTATTACAGGTCAAGAAGGTGAGATGGACTATACACAACTTGGTAAAAATGAGATACCAATTCTTAATGTGTTGACTATCACGGGAAAAACAAATAAACCTGAAGACATTATTATTTCAGATACTTTAAAACTTGCAAAAAGTCACTTAAATGGTGAAGAATGGTGTGAAAACGCTAAAGGACTAGAGGCATATAAAGCATTAGAAAAGCATTTAGAAGGTGTTTTCAATCCTGATAGTTCATGGAACATTGAGTATTATTTAGGAACCTACGCTGCATTAAAGTGGTATGCGTGGAGATTCTTTGAAAAATACGGTCTTATAGAGCTTGCTAAGCTTTACAAAACAGTTTTTGATTGTTGGCAGGAAGCTTTTGAAATTAAAAAAGCAAGCGATTTATCATCAATAGATAACAGACAAGCAATCTTAAAATTATTAAAAACAGCGGAAGACTGCGAAAAGAAAGCAGTGAAGTTGATGTAGTAATTAATAATTATAAATAAGTCTAATATTTGCTTAAAGGTTGTTAGAAAAGGAAGTGATCTAATGCATGACATTTTAAGCGGTTTGAACGAAGCACAGATTCAAGCGGTAACGACAACGGAAGGATTTGTCCGTGTTATAGCTGGGGCTGGAACGGGTAAAACCAAGGCTTTGACTCACCGGTATGCCTATTTAGTTAATGAACTAGGGATTTCACCATCAAATATTCTTTGTATCACCTTTACTAATAAAGCGGCAAATGAAATGAAATATCGTATAAAGGCAATGCTTGGAGAGGAATTTGACACCTCCTTTGTAGCGACTCTACATGCTTTCTGTACCAGAGTACTGCGAGAAGATATATCAAAAATCTTTTATCCGGAAAATTTTATTGTTTTAGATAATGTAGACCAGAAGAAGATCCTAGAGGAAGTCTATGATGAAATGAATATCAAAATGGATACTGCTAGCTTCAAATTTATGATAGACCAAATTCGGTATTATAAAAATCTAATAACATATGTAGAATATCTTTCCGACCCATCTTTCAATTATGACACCCTGACAAGCGAAAAGCCTTCCGACGAAATAATATTTAGGTATATTAAGAAGCAAAGAAAATATCTCGGTCTTGATTTTTTTGATCTGATTAATTTTACGATATATCTTTTTAGAAAGTATCCTGAAATTCTTAGAAAGTGGCAAAATAGACTTCACTATATTATGGTTGATGAATTTCAGGATATAACGGTAAAAGAATTTAAACTTATCAGAAGATTAACAGAAATTAATCAGAATCTTTTTGTTGTCGGTGACCCTGATCAGAATATATACGAATGGCGCGGTTCAAACATGTCTGTTATTTTAGATTTTGAAGCCTGGTTGAATAATTCTTGTTTTGATACTCAGATAAATGCATCTTGCAAAGATGTGATAATGAGTGAAAATTACTGTAGTACTATGTCTATTTTAAATGTGGCTAATTCGCTTATAGAAAAAAACAATAACCGAATTAAAAAGAATCTATATACTAAAGGCGTAGAAGGTGAAACCGTCCAATATTTTCACGGTAAAAACGACAAAGAAGAAATAAAGTATATCTGCGATAAAATCAAAGAACATAAGGAAAGGGCGGTAGATATGCAGACTTCGCTATCTTGTATCGTTCAAACTTCGTTTCAAGATTCATCGAACAGGGTTTTTTGTCCGATAACATTCCGTATGTCGTCTATGGTGGAATCGGGTTTTACGAGCGAGCAGAAATCAAGGATGTCCTTTCGTATATGGTCTTGTGGCAAACAGCGACGATGATTTATCTTTTAGTCGAATTATCAATGTGCCAAGGCGTAAAATCGGAAAGACTAAGCTAGAAATGATTAAGAATTTAGCGGAAAGCAATAAAATATCACTTTTCGAAGCACTAAAACAGTTATGCAATACTGAAGAGTTGAAGGGTTGCAAAGCGAAGGAATTCGTTATGACCATAGAAAAACTTAAGGAGTATTCCGAAACGCTTTCCGTATCTGAACTACTACAAAGGATAATTAAAGACACTGGTTATGAAATGTATATTAGGGAAAGTGGGGATATTGAACGACTTGACAATATTACCGAACTATTGCGAAGTATAGTGACTCAAGAAACAGAATTTGGTGAGCATATGTCACTTATTACTTTTCTACAACATATCACGCTTCTTCGTGACAGTGATATTGAAGATAAAAGTGATTGCGTTAAGATAATGACCATACATACCGCGAAGGGACTAGAATTTGATCGTGTTTTTCTTGTCGGACTTAACGAAGGTATTATACCGTCAACAAGAAGCCTAGAAGAGCGAAGGCCTGATGCTCTTGAGGAAGAAAGACGTCTATGTTTTGTAGGTATTACCCGTGCTAAGAAGAAACTTTATCTAACAGAAAGTGAAGGTTTTGGAGTAAAGGGATATTCAAAGGTACCTTCAAGGTTTATCTTTGATATCGATTTTAAATTACTTGATATCATCGGAGAAATACCGGATGAGATAATGAAGCAGAGGACAGAACAAATAAAGGAATTAGATAAAACTACAGAGTGTGTGTACAAGGTTGGTGACCAAATGCGTCACAAGATTTTTGGCGAGGGTGTAATTGAATCGGTCGACGAAAAGACAAAAACTTATTATATACGATTTGTAAATGGAGTAAAACCTATTAGTTTCAATTATAACGGCCTTAGTCATATTTTTTAGAGATGTGTATAAAATGATATTCAAGGACTAATTATAAACAAAAGTATATAAATATTCATAGTTTTAAGAACAGATTCAGAAAATGCTGTATTATATGGATTAGCGTTTATCGCCACAGTTATTACACTTATTGGTATATTAATAAATATATGAGTTAAGAAAGATTAGTAATAAACTTAAGTAAATAAAAACAGGGTTTGAATTAAAGTAATTCATCCCTATTATTTTTAGTTATTACCGGTTGTATATCGTCAGAGATTATTTATTAGGCGCAATACCTTTAATAAATAATTCTGTCCATTGAGACGTATATGGTAGGATTTTTTCGTAAATGTATGGGTTAGATATGCCTTCAACTATTGATTGAAAATAAAGCAATAGAAACTCATCCGAATATTTTAAATCAATCTTGCCCTCTTTACGACCTCGATGGAATATATCCAGCATGATGTTGTAGCTTTCCTTGATGTATTGGTTCATTATCATGGATAAATTGTCGTCTTGTTTTTTGGTTACATAATCCATTAAGGCTAAATAAAACTGCTTATTAATCTTATCTAAATAGTTAATTTTGTTCTGAGTTAATGCAATAAGTGTTTCTTCGAAAGGCATATTCTTATCTATTATTTCCTTGGCTTTATCTCCCATTTGTTGTAAGAAATATTTAAAAACTTCATGAATAAGATTATCTTTACTTCCAAAATACTTAAAAATTGATGTTTTACCAACATTGGCATTCTTCGATATCTCATCCATCGTTAGATTTTCAATGCCATTATATTTACTCATCAATTTAAAAGTTGCTTCTAAAACTTGATTTTTTTTATTCTGTGTTCTCTTTTCATAACCATTCATTTAATACCCTTCTTTCTACTTTGATGAATAAATAATATTTAATAAAGATTATATTTATTGTTTCGATTATATTATATAGTATAAATTTTGAATTATCAAATGAAAATAATAGTAGATTCATTGACAAGACGTATTTTGCATTATATAATGGACTTGTAAATGAACTTTAGTTTAAAACATAGTTATTTTTTAGATAATATGAACTAAATATGAATTAATGTTCGTAATCTATTGATATTATCTGAATTTAACTCTTGATTTAAACCGGAAAGCACGTTACGAGATTATTTCAAAATGATTAAAAAAGGAGTTTTTATTTATGGAAGAAATTGTAAAGGTGCATGGTTTGCAAAAAAGTTTCGGTAAATTTAAGGCATTGCATGATGTTAATTTTACTGTAAACGCTGGGGAAGTTGTAGGGTTTATAGGTCCAAATGGTGCGGGTAAATCAACAACTATTCGTGTTTTGTTGGGAATTATTAACCGTGATGCTGGAAATGTAAAAATCTTCAACAGAGACGTTTGGAAGGATAGCCTTGAGATTCATAAGCGTATATCCTATGTTCCTGGAGATGTCGCTCTATGGGGTAGTTTATCCGGTGGAGAAATAATCGACTTATTCATTAAACTACATGGTGGTGGAAATAAGGAAAAACGCGATTATTTAATTAAACGATTTGAATTGGATCCTAAGAAGAAAGCAAAAAACTATTCAAAAGGAAATCGGCAGAAAGTCGGACTTATTGCCGCATTGTCAGTGGATGCTGATTTATATATTTTAGATGAACCGACCTCCGGTCTTGATCCTTTGATGGAAGCAGTATTTCAAGATGAAATTGAAAAAATAAAGCATGCTGGGAAAGCAATTTTATTATCGTCACATATTTTGAGTGAAGTAGAGCGCTTGGCTGATAAGGTTGCCATTATTCGTCAAGGAAAAGTTGTTGAAACTGGTACCTTGGATGAATTGCGACATCTGACCAGATCTACTGTTACTTTAATAACTGAAGGTAATGTGGCTGAAATGGCATCTGTCAAAGGGGTTCATGATTTTAAGCAAAATGGAAACCAAGCTACTTTTTCAGTAGATAATAAATATATCAACGACATTTTGCTTAAAGCATCTGAATTAGTAGTTAAGAAATTTGAATCCGTGCCGCCTACGCTTGAAGACTTATTTATGCGTCACTATGAAGCTTAGTTTCGGAACGG